>JAUNNZ010000026.1 GCA_030537315.1 Bacteroidia bacterium | reverse complement strand
ACTTGATAATCAATAGTTTAAACGATAATTTTTCAAAAATTGTCATATACTAAGTATTTACATATAAATTGAAATGTATGAAAAGAATCACATTGTTGCTGGCCACAGCCGCCGTTGCCGTTTCCGCAATGGCCCAGACTCCATCTGAATACAACCTTCCGGGCAAGGAATACCCTATGGTCAATCCTGACCGTTCCGTCACTTTGCGCGTCGATGCGCCCGATGCGGGCAGCGTCATCGTCAACCTCGGCAAGGATTATCCTATGACCAGACTTGAGAACGGCCAGTGGGACGTGACCACAGAGCCGCTGGCTCCCGGTTTCCACTTCTATTCCCTTACAATAGACGGAGTCAGGGGCACGGACCCTTCCACCCGTACTTTCTTCGGCAGTTTCAGGGATATGAGCGGAGTTGAGGTCCCTGAAGTCTGCGTAGGTTTCTATCTCGAGAAGGACATCCCTCACGGAGAGGTAAGGGAGCAGAAATATTGGTCTGAACTTACAAAGAGCTGGCGTGTATGCAACGTTTACGTACCTGCCGGCTACGATACTGAAAGCAATACAAGATACCCTGTCCTGTACCTTCTCCACGGTGCGGGAGAGGACGAGACCGGCTGGCCTCTGCAGGGCAAGGTGGGCAACATTATGGACAACCTCATCGACGAGGGCTCCGCCGTGCCTATGATAGTGGTTATGGACCATGGTGTAGCCGAGATCGAGGGCATTGAGCTCAAGAGCATGTTCGACTTCACCGCATACGAGAAAGTTGTAATAGAAGAGCTTGTGCCGATGATAGACAAGAACTACCGCACACTCACCGACCGCGACCACAGAGGCATCACAGGCCTCTCCCTCGGCGGTTTCCAGAGCTGGACGATAGCTATGAACCACAGGGACATGTTCTCCTGGCTCGGCGGCTTCAGCGGATCGGGGAAAGGCCCGGGAACGACGGCGCCTCTCTATGACGCGTCACTTAACGACGATTTCCACCTGATGTTCATCAGCACCGGCACCAAGGAATCCCCTATGATGTACGCGACCGTGAAGAACTTCCACGACATACTCGTGAACGCAGGCGTGAAGCACGTCTTCTACCAGTCCACCGGCACGGACCACGAATGGCTCACCTGGAGGCGCTCCCTTTACAGAATGGTCCCGATGCTCTTCAAATAGCCGGTCAGATATTCTTCTTCAGGACAAGCGTGTGATCGATTGAATCCGGAAGTTCGTTGTCGAAATGGGTGACGAACAGAAGGGTCTTGTGCGGTCTGGCAACGAAAGCGTCGATTATCTGACGCACACGGTGGCAGTTCTGCGGATCGAGTCCGTGCATAGGCTCGTCGAGTATCAGCAGTTCCGGGTCCTTCACGAATGCGCGCGCGAGCAGGCAGAGCCGCTGCTCGCCGCTGGAAAGCTTGAGATAAGGCCTGTCGGCAAGAGCATCGATGCCGAATATCCGCATCCACCTGCGGCAGATCTCAAACTGCTCATCATTAGCCCGCAGATACATCCCCACGGTATCGAAAAAGCCGCTTGCAACGGCCTCGAGGGCTGTAATGTTCTTCTGGTAGGCGCGGTGCATCTCGGGACTGACATAACCGATATGCTTCTTTATATCCCATATGCTCTCGCCCGAACCACGCTTGTGCCCGAACAGTTCGATGTCGCAGGCGTACGCCTGGGGATTATCCGCGCAGACAAGAGACAGAAGCGTCGATTTGCCGGAGCCGTTCTCGCCTCTGACAGCCCAGCACTCCCCTTCGTGCACGGTCCAGTCGAGCGACTTCAGGATTGTCCGCTCGCCATAGCGTATGGACACACCGTTGCACTTCACTATTTCAGCATTCTCGCAGGAAGGATAGAACCTGACTGCAGAAAGATCCTTATGCGGGAATGAAGCTATCGCCGCGCGGCATTCCTCCGGAAGGTCGCGTATCGGAGCGTCATCGCCGACGCGGATGACGCGCGTTATGAAGGAAGGCATTATCGCATCGCCCGGCATCACCATAATGATGCTGCGGCCGCCCTCTGCGGCAATCTGCGCGAGCATTTCCGTGAAATCCTCGCGTGAACGGACGTCCAGTCCGAGGTATGGGTTGTCTATTATGAGATACGTCGCGCGCGACTTGAGCGCGCGCGCTATCCTGCGCTTGCGCAGTTCTCCGCTGGAAAGCGAGAACATATCCTTGGACGAATCGTCAAGCTCGATGAGATTAGCCAGTTCCTGGGTGTTCCACCGAAGCTGCAGATAGTACGCACCGTCGGCATCGTCGCCATAGGTATCCTTGAACGCAATATATTCAGTATCAAACGGATGCTCGCGACAGAACGCCTCGATCATCCGCGTCTTCCCCGCACCGTTGTTCCCCACCAGCGCCACCTGCTCGCCCGGCACGATTTCGTACAGACGCGAGTCACTCGCGTAATGTTCAAAATTCATAGTGGATGAGTTTATAGGAGATTGAACCGCGGCGAGGAGAGGCCGGGATCTCGCCGCGCTTGAACCAGCGGCCTTCGAGTATTTCGGATTCCTGGATCTTGAGTTCGCCTGAGGCGTATTCAGCGTAGAAGCCGCACATCAGCTGGTTCGGGAACGGCCAGCCCTGGCTGCCGGCATAGCGTATGTTCTTGATTTCAAGGCCAACCTCCTCGCGGACCTCGCGGCGGAGAGCCTCTTCAAGCGATTCGCCTGTCTCCACGAAGCCTGCAAGGCAGGCAAATATATCCTGATTGCGCAGCCTGTGGCGAAGCAGAAGCATCTCGTCACCTCTCTCGATGACGGCAATCACGCAGGGGCAGATACGCGGATAATGTACTTTGCCGCAGGACGGGCAGACGAGGGCACCTTCGCTTTCGTGCGGCTGCAGACGGTCTCCGCAGGAACAGCAGAAGCGGTTCTCGGAAAGCCAGCCGGCCAGGCCTTTCATCCTGGCCGCAAGCGCCGCGTCCTCTTCTTTGCCGGCGGCAAAGAACTCCCGCAGCTGTATCCATTCGCCTCCGGCATTCTCTCCCGCCACCGCGCCCACGGCGCCGTGTTCAGTGTCTTCAAACACCAGAGGACAGCCCACCAGAGACTCTTCGGTCGCCCCGACCATCATTTCCTTGCCCCGGAATACGAATATCTTTTTCCCGCGGGCGTCAACATCATTCAACTTGATTGCCATCGAGGCACAAAGATAGCATCATTTTTCCTCAAAACGATGGTTCCAGTATTCCTTCGGAATCCTGTCTAATTCCTGCCAGGTGCGCGTGTCTATGACGCAGGTATAATTGTATGCCAGCGGGTCACCCTCACATCCCAGCCAGTACGGGCTCTCGTTCAGCCAGCCGTCGAACTTGTATTCGGTTATCTGCCGCAATGCACCGTTGTAAAGGGCCATCTTGCCCTTTTTGTCAGTCAGCACGAAGAAATTCGTAACACGGTCAGTATGACTGTATGAGTACGTGAAAGGGACAACGTTCGTCATCCCGGACATCTTGAGATTGTAATCCTTGTCATATATCTCCCAGTCCGACCTGCCGTCCGGACTGACAACGATCCATCTTTTGTTCAGAAGCCAAACCACACCATACTTCGCTTCCAGAGCTATGGTTCCGTCATTATGCATAAGACCGGACTTGTATATTTTGTCCCCACTTTCAGACATACCGACATATTCATTGAAAACCAGCGCATCCATATCGGTATCCCCGTAATATACTCCGCGGCCGAAAGGCACAACCATATTTCCTTCATAATCGATGCATGCCCAGGAAACCATTCTGCCACCGCCAATCTCATCCTTTGTCACAAGAATATATTTGCCTCCTTTTAGGAAATCCACACTAGTCCAGTACGTCTCTCCCAAAGAGTTCCGTCTCAACACATCAAGCAATGCGCGCGGCTTGCCCGGCGAAGCGCCGGGATTGCCCGACCGGTAGGCATCCATACATTTCTCCATCCTTCCAAGCAGGCTCTTTCCCGCATCCGATTCAAGGTAAGACTTCTTTACCAGACAAGTATGCCCGCGCGAATAGAAATCCGCGTCCTGCAGGCCGCAAACCTCCTCGAACTCCCTGGTATCGAACACCTCGAAATCATCCCTGCCTATGGCAGAAGCAACAGTGCAGGAGGCAAACAAGCTCAATGCAAGAATGATTACATAATGAAGAAATTTTCTCATTTTCCGGATATTTCTCTAAAGTGCTTGACGGCGATGTCGCCGTAGACATAACGTTTTGTGTTTTTATTTGGGATTATGGCGGTGTGGAACTGCTTCTCGTGCGAACGGGTACGCAGTTCCTCCAACGGGCCGTAGCCCGCGTTCACCCATCTGCAACCGCGGTTGTAAGCGGTTGCAGCCAGTCTCACCTGCTCCTTCAGCGGCAGCGTGTCGAGACCGTTCTGGGTATGTTCACCATTCTTGTCAAAGGAACCGTAATCAAGGTACAGCATCTTCAGGAATACCGCCAGATAGACGCACTGCCACTCCTCATCCTCGAGGCGGCTGATGCGGATACGGCGGGCGGTTTCATTGTCCTTCGTATCGAAATACAGGTTGTACTGCCTCGCAAGGCCGCTGCGCATCCATCTTTTTTCCAGCGTCTCCGCAAATGAAGGCTTCATCTGGAAACGGCCGATGCTGAAGTCGCAACCACCGGTGCCTTTTGTCACGTAAAGTGACTTCACGGCGCCTTTTTCCATCTTGTCCTGGAAAAGGCTGTAGCGGATGAGTTCAGGAAAAATGACGGACTCCGCCACTTCCGGCTGGACGCCGAACTGCTCCCACACCGCGCGCCATTCCGCGCGATGCCCGTCGCAATATGCGCTTGCAGCGTCATCATCCAATGATGGCGCTGCAAGCAATAGGAACAAGGATGTGATTACAGCTTGTAGGTACACTTGACGATCTTGTACTGAACGCTGTTGTCCTGCATCTGGGCGCTTTCGACCTCCGCCCAGACGATGTATCTGCCCTGCTTCTCCCAGGCAACCGGATAGATCACGTCACCTTCAGGAAGGGTGATGAATCCGCCGTCTGCGTTGAATGTCGCGGTGCGCTTGCCGTCCATACTTGTCCAGCTTGCGCTTTGAGGCTTGTTCTCGGCCGGTGCTGCCTGCTCTTCGAAATTGTCTGGCACGATGTTCCAGGAACCCTTGTTGAACTGATAAACCTTGCCGTTCGACTCCTTGAACATATTCTTTCCGGACAGGACGCTCTCAAGGTCTGATGATACGTAGAACTCAGGCCACCAGGCGCTCTCGCCCTCGTCGATCTTGAGCTGACGGACGACCTCGACGTTATACATCTTCGGATAGTTGCTAGGGAAATCGCTGTATGCCTCGGCAAGCACGTCACCCGCCTCTACAACGAGGTTCAGAGGGACACGCCAGAGTGCGCACTCAGGGATGATCTGGTCAGCGACAGCCTGACGCTGGATCTTGATGATGTCACCCATACCGTTCTTTACCTTGTTGAAGCGGCCCTGGACATCAGCTGCCCAGACCTTGGCGGCCCTTTCACGATAAGTCTTGATGATTTCCATCGCCTGGAGGTAAAGAGGGTCGTAAACCATAGGGTCGTCGGTCGCTGCGATCTGATTGAGGATGTTCTCGATCTTTCTGCGCTCAGCCTCCGAGAACTTCGCGTCGGCATCGCTCCAGGTTCCCTGAGGCCATGCCGCAGCAATGTCCTGCGCGTACTTCTGAAGCTTCTGGTACTTCTCAAGAAGCGGAGAGAACTGGTTCTGGAAATTCTGAATGTTCTTTGCCATCTGCAATCCGATACTTGCGCCAGGTGCAGAACCCAATGCAGCCTGCATAAGTTCTTTCTGAAGTGCATTCTTGAACGCCTTTGCCTCCTTCTGCTCGGCAGGGCTGAGGGTCCTGATGTATGCGTCGGTCTTTTTCTCTATCGCGCGGCTGGCCGCATTGTCTTCGCTCTCCATACTTGCGTGGGTAGCGGCCTTGTACTCCTCTGCCGTGCATCCGAAATACTTCCTCAGCTGTGAGTCATATTTGTCGAATACTCTGTCAGAAGCTGAAACAGCCCTATCCTCAATCTGCTGCTCTGTCATACCTTCAGATTTCTTGGCTTCTTCCAAAAGCTGGTTCTCATCTATGCCGCCGAGGATCTTGGCGCGCATACGCGCTGTAAGTGCCTCTTCCTCAGCCTCGCTGAGAGTGCCGCTCTTCAGAGCATTCATCTCTTCTGCGGTGATTCCGTACGCATCCTGGATGGCCTTCTCAGCCTCGGCACGCCATTTCTCGGTGAAATCATCCTCGCAGGTCGTGTCTGCATTGAGCTCCTCTGCACGGAGGGTGACCGCCTTGACAGCCTGATAATATGCGATCTGAGCCTCCTCGGTAGGGTTTGCAAGCTGGCTTGCAGACGGAACCGCAGGGAATTCGTTCATAAGAGGAATCGGGAAGCTTGCTGTGCTCGGGGTCACGGTGCCGCTCCATCCGAAGGAGCTGCTGCGTCTTGGCTGCAGGGTCTCCTTGCTGTCAGGCACAGGCATCTGTGATGTCTCCGACATCTGCTTCATGCTGTCGATATTGACGCCTGTCTTCTCCTCGATCTTGTCATTAACCTTTTCAGTGACCTTGTCGGTAACCTTCTCCGAGATCTTCTCGGACACTTTCTTTGAAACTGCGCTTCCGAGTCTTCCGAGAAGGCTCTGGGCGTTTGCTGCCGGGGCAGCGAGCAGCATAACGGCTGCCGCGATGGTAAATAATCTCTTCATATTTGTCATCTGTATGATTTATTTTTGATGTGGTTGGCGTCACCGTTTGCAAGTGACTGCTGGAAATCTATTTCAATCCATCCGTTGTCGCAATATGGAAGGGGAACCGTCAAGGCACTGCTCTTCACCGGTTCATGGTCCTGATTCAGTTCTATATGCTCTTCACCGTTGACTTTCTCATATGAATATTCAACCACCGTTCCACCAAGCTTCAGCTCCCAGGATTGATCCAGAGACACCTTGACATTGGAGAATTCGGGTGCAGGACAGTCAACGCCGTCAATTGACGTGTTTCCTTCCAGAACCTGGTATCCGACATTGGCTTTTGTGGAATACTGATCACGGTTCTCCACGGTCATCAGCACCGGCAGAGAGTAATGCAAGGAAGCTCTTGTCCCTTTACCATTCTTGAAAGTAAACTCAGCCCCTTTTGTTTTTTGGGCATACACATACCAGAATATGGCATTCTCCCTGAAAGGATTGCCGGTTCCCTCTGCGCCCCTGTTATTGTCGAATGTCTTGCCGATGGTATCCTCCAGGTTATAGGATGCGGTTTTGGGGATGAAATTCCTGTCATAGTTGGACATATCCATCGTAACATCGCATTCCACCCAGCCGAAGTACCGGCCTCCCATGGTCCGTGTCCATATCTCATTATAATTGTCGCGGGTATCCTCCTGGTCAAAGAGTTTGTTGAGTTTCGCCTCCACCGACCAAGTCTGGGAGCAGGTCTCGTTCCTGAAAGAGAACGGAGTCGATGTCCGTCCTTTCACATAGACCATCCAGACATTATCTTCTTCAAATTCACCACGCCCTCTCAAACAGGCATTGACATTTTTATAGAATTTGTTGATCATCTCCGCGGCAACCTTTGCCGCAGCAATCTTCGGAGCCACATTCCTTGCATAGTGCAGGTCGGTATACATCGCATCTGTAAACATATAGACAAACGATACCGGTGCGAGGACCGCGCCTGCAGCTTCAGATACTACGGGAAATGCTGATTGACCAACCGTGGCTGCTGCACTTGCGGCATCCAGCACCGTTTCAAAATTGAGAAAAGATTCTGAAAAAGTCTTTTTCCCTTCAACTACATTGACTATTTTATGACTATATTTTGCTGCATTGAGTGCAACATTGACGCCTCCCGGCACATTTTCACCAAGCCCGGTGGTTATTCCCTGAATAGCGGCACCCTGCAATCCGGCATAAAATGCCTCCTGGTCTTCTTTGGGAAGCACAGGATGAAGCTGGGAGTACAGACGTGCCAGATGGGCACGATCACTGATGCTACTTAAACGGAATGCCAGTTGAATAGCATCTTCGACCTCATCTTTGGAGAAATCCCAGGTCTTGATCAGTTCCCCCTCAAATAGCAGTTCCTGCTCCGAACCGTTAGTCAGCAACTCTTTGAGTTCCGCGGCCATATCTGACATGCTGTTGATGGATCTTTGACGAACGTTCATACTGAAGGTCGCAGGATATGACCCCGGCTCGCGGGGAACCAAAATCCTGGAATACTCCACAGGGTCGCCGGGTATCTGCTCGAATTGCATGACCTGTGCACCGGCTCCGATAGGCAGGAGCAGGACTGTTGCGGATATGATTATAGAAATCTTGTTCATAGCAATTACATAATATCTTTGGCCATATCCATAAGATCGGCATTATCCGAATCCAGCAGAAGGCCCTCATTGATATAATACGCGGCACCTTTCGCATCCCCCATCATCATATGGGCCGCAGCGGCGGAAATAAACAGGCCAACGTCAAAAGGATTGGCCAGCACGGCGGCATCGAAGTATGGCAACGCATTGCTTACTGATTCTTCAGACTCCAGGATTTCCGCTCCCTTGCAGACAAGATATGCGGAATTCCAGTTACGCCAATCCCGTGGGAAAGGGTTGGAGGAGACGCTCACGCGGTTCAGATATTCAGTAGCGCGGTTCTCAAGCCTCCACCACAGGCTCTGCACATCTTGCAGAGATAAGGATGAAAGGAAAGTGAAATCAAGAAGCCCGCGCATTATATAAGGATTGCCGGCTGCACAAGCATATGCTGTCCTGGCTTTATTCTTGTCCCCGCACATATCCTGAACAATACCTTCGAAGAAGAACGGGTAAGGAGAAACAATGCTCAAGGAACTGATGGACCGCCAGCGATCGCTCATAGCTGTGGCCTCTCCGTCAACATCAATGCCCAGGTCTTCCAACTTCTTTTCAAGCACATCCGCCTTTTCCTCCATTTTATCGGAAACGTCAAGCATGGCTTTGGAGAAAGAATTGAGGCTTTTGAGCATTGAATTCACATCGAAACCCAGAATCTCACTGGCTTCGTCATTGTCTTCAACGGTCTCGGGACCTTCGTCAACATAAGCCCTCAGGGCATCACTATGAGCCTTGTCCTGAGCCGCTTCCCTCTGTTTGACAAGAGTGTATGCTATACGGTCAAGCGCATACTGGAACGAGCGTATCCCTACAATGGCCTGTCCATAGAACCACTCTGACTGCAGAGTGTATCCGGCATCATAATATTTGTCTCCGGACGCAACCAGATTGTCCATCTCATCCAAGAAACGGCGCTCCATATCGGACTGTGCAGCAACACTCCCGCTCGCCAGAGCGAGCAGAATCAATGTTGTATAAATGCGTAACAAGCGCATAAGGAATCAGCTCTTTAAATTACCTCAGGATTTTCTTGAACAATCCCTTTGCTGCACCCTTGAGGTCGGCAAGAGGGTCTTCGGCAGGTTTCGGCTGGTTCTTCTTGTCGATGGTGCTGACATAATAGTACAGGTTGGCTTCACCGTCCTGGACGTCACCCACGTTGCAGGTGCGGCAGACACCGTCGATCACCTTCCAGTAATCGTAGCTGGCATCCTTGGCGAATCCTGCCTGAAGAAGCAGGGCGACGTATGCGTCCACTTCCTGCTGGGTGGCCTTGAAACGGAGGGAGTATGAAGGCTGGCCGTTCTGGCCGCCCGCATCTTCGAACTCGAATTCGCTGCCGCCGCAATTCCACTTCGGGTACTGTGGAAGCGTAGCCGCCATCTCGTCGAGCACCTTGTTGTCCTTCTCCTGCCTGGCCTTGATTTCGGCCTCAGCGCCAGGAAGGATGGCTCCGCACTTGCTGCAGTATTTCGTACCCGGAGTGTTGGCCGCGCCACATTTGGTGCAGGTGTATTCCTGGCCGAGAGTCTTTTCAGGAAGCTTCGTGCCGCAGTTCGGGCAGAATTCCTTGTCTGCCTGTGACGGCTGTCCGCATTTCGGACATACCTTCATTGACGCTGACATTGCGGTGGCATATGACTCGGCGCGCGATGCCAGTCCGGCGAGCGCGCTCTCGAGGCCGGCGAATCCGCCTGCGGCGTTGACGGCCTCCTTTGTGGCCGCTCCTGCCTCTGCAGTCGCGGCAGAAGCCTCTGACAGAGCAGCATTCGTCTGCTTCACGCTCTTGTCAAGCTCTGCGGTCGCTGAATCTATGGCCTCGGCGCCCTTGTTCGCCATTCTCTCAGCAGCCGGTGCAACGGCCTTCTCCACGGCCTTGCCTATAGCTGAACTGATACCTTTGCTGATGCCACTGTTGATGGCACTGCCTACAACGTTCTTTAAAAGTCCCATTACAATAGTATTTATAAAATTTCAAATTCTGTCACTTCAAATGAGAGCCTTTCAACTCCGTCCTTGAGAACGAGCCAGGCTTTGTACCGGATGTAATCGTCGCCACTCCGCTGAGCATCGTAAATTTCGATTCCTCCGATGTAGTATCCGGTCAAATCGAGGATGGTGCCCTTTTTTGGCTCAGATTTATAGACCAGGGTGTTCCTTCCGAACATCGCGTCACCATCAGTCACGGTAACAGACCTCTCCGAATCCGCATATCTTGGATCTCTGCTGCCCATTACAAACGCGCCCTTATGACCGGCATCCTTGGCATTGAACCAGTTTTGCGCTATCTTGTCAAGAGTGGAGCCTTCGAATACGGTCGGTTTCACCTTGTCCTTGACAAGATTTGCTACCGCGTTGTACTTTTGGTTCTTGAAAACGGTCGTCGATGTCTTGACCACGTTGCCGTCGGATTCTTTGTATACCGTGGTGACAGTCATCCTGCCAAATTCCAGATGGTTGACATCCTCCACGACAGTCATGGTATCACCTGTCTTCGTTATTTCCCAACTGCCGTCATTATCCTTATTCCTGGTGGCCGAACTGTAATCACTGGCAGTCTTCCATGAATAGGCATTGTACTTGACGTGGAAATCGCTTTCGTACAGGTTGAAAGGCTTTATCTCCTCTTTTACGGCTGACTCTTCAGCAACGGCGGATGATTCGGATGCCACGGCAGCCTCATCAGCATCCTGATTGCTGCCGCCGTTCCCGTTACCGCTCACGCAAGCGGTGGAAAGGCACAGTATCCCCGTCAGGCAGGCAATTACCGACTTTTTCATACCTTTATTATTTCTTGATGAACTCTACACGACGGTTCTTCGCGCGGCCCTCTTCGGTGCTGTTGTCGGCCACAGGCTCGTGGCTGCCCTTGCCCACCGGGCGAAGGTTCCACTCATCCACGCCAAGTTTCACGAGTTCTGCGACGATGGCCTCTGCACGCTTCTGGCTGAGAGGGTCGTTCACTGAATCCGAGCCCTGGTTGTCGCAGTGTCCCTGGACTTCGAAGCGGACTGAAGGATTCTTCTTCATATAGTCGGCAACTGCCTGGATGTCTGCCATTGACTCAGGCTTGAGAGTGGCCTTGCCGGTTTCGAAGAGGATGTTGTTGGTCACGAACTTGCCGGAAGCCTGCATAGCCTTCTCGACTGCGGAAAGGTCAGAAGCATTGCGCTCATAAAGTTCCGCACCGTTCTTGGCAAGCCGGACGTTGGAGATGACGCAGTATGGGTATTTGTTACTGTCCCAATAATTGAGCTGGAAATACTTAGGTGCAGTCATATTCGGCACATTGATGACTCTGTTGCCATTGACATACATCTTGAACGAACGCTTGTTGAAGGCGACGGCAATATGGTTGAATGCCGCAGCCTTCAAATATGTATTATTATCCTCGCATTTTCCCCTTACTGAACCTTCAACCGGCTTCTGGCAATTATAACTGATTGTGGCACTCAGGTGGTCGTTCTGGTCAAAAGGGAAATATTCTATTTGGACTTGTGCACAGTAGCTGTTCCATTGATTGACATTCCGATCCCTGTTCATAAGTCCCAGTTCAAATCTCATCATTTTAAAGTCAAACTGTTGGAACTTAGATATGTAGATATCGAATTCAAGGGTGAATTCCTCCGGCAGGTAGTTGTACATATCCTTCTCCATCAAAGGGATGATGGTGCCGCCTTCGTTGTCGAACTTGATGACCGTCCTGTCGCCGAGCCTGTTGACTCCGATACTTCCGTCAACTACGTCCCATTTGCTCGGGAATTCGCCGATTCTTTCGCCTGCCAGGTTATCCTCGAAAATAACGACGCTTCCAGGCACGAAATCGTTGATTTCGCTGCTCATTGCAAGGTCCTGCAATTCAGGTGCGGGAGCAGAAGAAACTGCAGCGCCTCCGGTTCCCGGCTTTTTCGCCCCGCAATCTGCGCAGAAGTTGCCGGTGTTGCCGGTCTTGCCGCACTCAGGGCAGGTCCAGCCGCTTTGTGCGGATGTTGACGATCCGGTACCAGGCTTCCTCGCGCCGCAGTCGTCACAGAAATTGCCGGTGTTGCCGGTCTTGCCGCATTCAGGGCAGGTCCAGCTGCCGGCTGCGGCGGCCTGCTTGTTGTTGGCAGGCTCCTCATCCTTGTCTTTCTTGGTAAAAAGACCTTCGACAGCGTCGAACGCCTTGTCTACTACCCTGTCGGCAGCGGATTCGGTTTTGGATACAGCCCTGTCAAGAGCCCTCTGTCCGAGTTTTTCAAGGAAACTCTGTGCATTTGCGCTTGAGCAGACGAGTGCAAGCGCGGCGGAGATGATAAGTACTTTTTTCATATAGCTATTGGTTTTGTTTCAGATTATGCTTCTCGAATCATACAAATTTAGGCATAATATAAGGAAATAGTACTACCCTTAAGGGTAGAAATGTATTTTGAAACGCAAAAAAGTGATATCTTTATGCCGATGAAAAAGAAATGCATATCCTTTGCACTTGCAGCGCTGTGCCTGTCCGGCACTGCACTCAAGGCGGACAATTACGTTGACCACCGGGGTCACAACGTGGACTCGCTGGAAAGGGTCGTCGCGGTCTGGAGCGACGACAAGGTCGCCCGGGCGGGCGACAAGGAACTCGCACGCCTGAACCAGGACTGGCGGGAACTGATGCTTGGCTATCTGAACACGGATCCCGAGCGTTCGTGCTCATTCGCGCGGAAAGCGCTCCGGATGGGACTGGACAAGGACTGGAAAGTCGCTGTCTGGGATGCCGCGAAAGCGATCGGGCAATACCACTGGCACAAGGAGAGATATGACAGCGCGGCATTCTACTACAACATTGCGGTTGACGCCATAGACAAGATGGAAGTCGGCGCGGTCGATGCCGCGCACCCGAAAGGACTTTCGCAGTTCGACATAGACAACGCCCGCAGCGCAATGCTGGGCACGATAGGCAACCTGTACAGTATGCAGGACAGCATTGACCTGGCTATGTCTTATTACGCCAGGGCAGGCGAAATCTTCAAGCAGTACGGCTGGAGCAGCAGTCTCGCCTGCCTGCAGTACAACACCGGCGAGACCTGGCGCGAAAATGGCGAGCCCGCAAAGGCCGACGAGGCGTTCGCCGAAGGTCTGGCATACGCAAAGGAGGCAGGAGACTCCCTCTGGATCGCCGGCAACAAGGCCGGGATCGGCAGGGTCGCGCTTGAGCGCGGACGACTCCGCAAGGCAATCAGGTTTCTGGACGAGGCCAACCAGTACTACACCGCCCACAACGACCAGGAGTTCGCCTCTCTTCTGGAGAATCTCGACTACACAAACCAGGTGCTGCGCCTCCAGAAAAGACAGGCGACAATAGGTATGATTTTAGCCCTGGCAGCACTCATTCTGTTGATAATAAGCATATTCGCCATCTTCAGGATGGAGAAGTTCAAGAAACAGAATTCTCAGACCGAAAAGGTTCTTGAAGAGACCATCGAAGAAATCAGCCCTGCCAGTGAAGGCGACAGCATAAAGCTCAACGAACGCGAGCAGGAGATATTGAAATTGATAGCAGAAGGCCTTATCAACAAGCAGATTGCCGACAAGGTGTGCCTGAGTCCGGATACAGTCAAGTGGTACCGCAAGAAACTTCTCGTCAAGTTCGACACCACCACATCGTCCGGATTGGTCTCAGAAGCATTCAAAAGAGGATTCCTGAATTGATATGGGTATTTTCAGAAAAATAAGCGGAGCAATCTACTATTGCGCGCTCAGCCTCGGCTGCCTGGGCAGCCCCGAGACAACCGCGTATGTCGAAGTCAACGGCCAGAAACTTCTGTACGCAATGCGCGGACCGGAGGAAGGCAAGCCTGTCGTGCTGCTGCACGGCAACGGCGGGTCGCACAAGAGTATGGAGACGCAGGCGAAGCAGCTCGCCCGCAAGGGCTACCGCGTGTACAGCCTTGATTCGCGCGGGCAGGGCGCGAATCCGCCGCTTGAAGAATACCATTATGCCGATATGGCTGAGGACGCCTGGGCGTTCATCAATGTGCTTGGACTGAAAAAGCCCGCCGTGTATGGCTGGTCAGACGGAGGCATACTCGTGCTGATGCTGGAGATGGCGCATCCGGGCACCATCGGACTCGGTGCCGTCAGCGGAGCCAACCTTTTCCCGGACTGCGGCGAGGGCTTCGAAGAATTCAAGGCCTGGATACTCGAGCAGGGCACTCCCCTCGCGCTTATGATGCTTGACGAGCCTGATATCAATCCCGAGGATTTGAAATCGATTTCCTGCCCTATGCTGGTGACCGTGGGTGACAAGGATCTGATAAGCATAGAGCACACCCATCTGATTTCAGACAACATTCCCAATTCCGAGCTTGTAGTGGTAAAGAACGCCACACACTCAAGTTTCATCAAGAAAAATCCGCGGATGGGCAAACTGCTGCTCGCATTTTTTAGACGATACGGTTATTGATTTTGACGATTTTTTCCTAAATTAGTGGAGAAATTTCCAATACACTAACCACAATGAGTCCGAATCTGGAAGCGTTACCTCTATCACCCGACTTGCTGCTCAAGTCGAAATTGGGGATGTGGGCCTTTGAACTTGACGAAGGCAAGGCACCTAGAATGTATGTCGATGAAGCAATGCTTCCGCTCATCGGCCTTACTGAGCAGATCTCTCCGGAAGCGACCTACCACGCCTGGTACGATCACGTGGATCCCTCCTGTTACGACCTTGTCGAAGAGGCGGTGGCGCAGATGAGCGCCGGCCATCACGCCGAGGTCAACTATCCGTGGCATCACCCGGACGGGCGGACATTCATGGTCCGCTGCGGCGGCGTGAGGAATCCGGCCTACACGGCCGGCGTGCGCATCGAGGGCTGTCACCAGAACATCACGGAGATACAGAGTTTCACGATGGAGGGCAGGATGCAGAGGCAGCGTCTGGAGAGCGACTACCAGACCATCCAGGGTCTTTCCAACGAGTATGACATACTCCACCTCCTGAATCTGGAAACCGACGAGTTCACTCCGTTCTACATCGAGAACGAGAACATGCTCGACACCGATTTCCTGCTCGCCAGCTTCGAAGGTTTCTACAGCGCGATGCGCGCTTCCATCAAGGGCATGGTCCATCCGGACCATCTTGACAGGATGCTCAAATATGCAGACAAGGAGTGTATCAAGAACATACTCAGGCATAAAAGCAGGCACGTCGAGAGAATACTCGTCAAGGGCATATCGGGCGAATATACCTGGCGTGACTTTGTACTCATCAAGTTCGACGAAGCCGACAGCGAACCGACCAGGATTGCCGTGGGCTACATCAATGTGGACGACGAGATGAAGGCGATGATCGCCGAGCGGGACCGCGTGGAAGGCATCGAGAGGAAAATGGAGGAAGAGCGGCGCGCGAAGGAATCCGAAGAGGAAAGATACAATTTCCTGATCAACGTCGCACACGAAATCAGGACTCCCCTCACCCTCATCCTGGGCCCGCTGGGAAGATTCCTCTCAACCGAGCAGCTCACTGAAAAAGGCCATAAGACGATCTCCCGCGTACGCCAGCAGGCGAACAGGATGAACATCCTGCTCGACACCGTCCTCACAAGCAACAAGATGGAGGAAGGCGCCGAAAAAGTATGCCCGGAACCTGTCAGATTCAATGACTGGCTGCAAAGCGTCATCGATGATTTCAGCGACGAGGTGGCAAATCGCGAAATGACTCTCGAATCAAGCCTGGAGCCGTTGATAGGTTCAGTGGACATCGATACAAGGATGTGCACCATAGTCATGTCCAACCTCATCCTTAACGCGATGAAATTCAACGAACCGGGCTACCCGATAATGGTTTACAGTTCTTTGTCCGAGGACGGCGGAATGGTAAGGGTCAGTGTCAGGGACCACGGACAGGGCATAGGCAACGTGGATGTCAACAAGCTCTTCGAGCGCTACTACCGCGCCACTGAAGACAAGACGGGATTCGGCATCGGTCTGTTCTATTCGAGAAACATTGTAAAGGCACACAACGGCAACATAGGCGCATACAATAACGAGGACGGTTGCGGAGCCACTTTCTGGTTCGAGATTCCTCTCTAATTCAAATCTGATAATAATACTCTTTAAAATATGACAGTTCAAGAATTATACGAAAATCTGCACGGCGACTTCCAGGAGGCCTGCAAACGCCTTCTCAACGAGAAGATGGTCGCCAATTTCGTACTGAAATTTCCGACAGATCCTTCGATGCAGCAGTTGCGGGATGCAGTTGCTGCAAGCGACATAGAATCTTCATTCCGCGCCATCCATACGCTCAAGAGCGTATCCGGCGTGCTTTCCCTTACCCAGCTTTACAAAGTTGCCTGGGACCTTACCGAGCAGCTCCGCCCGCGCCTGGACCAGGCCGACCAGGGACTTCTGGAACTTGTCGAGAAGGAGTATGCCCTGACCGTCGCCGCCATAAAGGAGTTCGCCGACAGCCAGTAATCTGAATTATGTTTCATACAAACACTAATACATCAACTAATAATTTAAAACGACTATGGTAGGAAAAATTATCTACATCCTTGGCATCATCGCAGCCATCTGGTGTGTTCTTGACATCTGGAAAAAGAATCTTGACCTTCTCAAGAAGATCCTTCTCACAGTGCTCGTCCTTGCGTGCAGCTGGATCGGCATTGCCATCTACTACTTCCTGATCAAGGACAAGATCTGATTTCTGACGGACGTCAAAAAAAAAAAAAACAGGGTGACTCGGACGAGCCACCCTGTTTTATTGTATGCTTTCGACTATTTCTTGAAAAGCATCGGAGCCATCTCGAGGAGACATCTTCTCCAGGTGAGGAACTCGTGGGCTGTGCCGTCTGACACATAACCCTTTGCATTGTAGCCTGCTTCCTGAAGCTTGGCCGCAGCTGCACGGATCTGGTCAGGGCCTTCCTTGCTGCCGCAACCTACGAAGATACCGTTGACATTCTTAGGCTCAAGACCTTTTGCCTTGAGTTCGTCAGGATTGTAGGTGCCGCCGCTGAGGAGTCCGAAATAGCTGAACATCTCAGGACGTGCGAGGGTGATGGTGTGGGTCTCCATACCGCCCATTGAGAGGCCGGCCATCGCGCGGTGCGCGCGGTCACCGTATGTACGGAAGTTGGCGTCGATGTAAGGGACGAGTTCGTCGCAGAGAACCGTCTCGAAGCCGTTGTCCATCATACTGCGCATACCGCCTGTGCGAGGTGCGCCGATCTGGACATCGTTGGTCATGCCGTAGGTCATGACGACGATGAACGGAACGCACTTGCCTTCTGCGATCATGTTGTCCATGATGGTGCCTGCCTTGCCCTGAACCATCCAGGAAGTCTCGTTCTCACCCCAACCGTGCTGGAGATAGAGGACAGGATATTTCTTCTTGGCGTTCTTTGCATCGCCGTAGCCTGCAGGAGTGTAGACGTTGGCTGTACGGAACTGCTTGGTGCTTTCGCTCCAGAACTGAACGTGCTGGATGTTTCCGTGAGGGACGTTCTTTACAGCATAGAAGTCCTGATCGTGTGCAGGGATCTCGATACCGCTCTCCCAACGGCATGAACCATAGTAGAAGCCGGTGCCCGGATCGTTGAAGGTACCGCCGTCGATTGTAAGGCGATAGTAGTGGAAGCCTTCATCCATTGGAGTGGCTGTGGTGCCCCACCAGAAGCCGTCTTCTCCCTTGTGGAGGACGGTGCCGCCGGTTGCGCCGAGGCCGAGGCTGACGATTACGGACTGAGCCTTAGGAGCGTCGATGCGGAAGCGGGCGTAGCCCTGTGAGTTGACCATAGGATAGTCCTGGCCAGGCTGGTTGAATGATGAAGGGACGAAGTCCTCGATGATGTTGGCGTTATCCTGTGCAGGGTCGAACTTCTTTACTGCGTTGTATGCCTGCTTTACCTTGAGGTCCTTGTCGATGAGGAGTGGAGAGTTGTTTACGCCGAGCCATGAGTCAGCGTCAGATACATTCCAGAAGGTGACGCAGTCGACGACGTCGGCATGCTTGCGGAGAACCTTGAAGAGGTTGACGTACTGGTCTGCCTGGAGAGACTGCTCCCACTGCGCGATAGGACGAGCCTCGCCGCGGTTGAACATAAGGCCGCCACCCATTTCGGTGTTGACGCGGATGTCAAGCTCAGTGATATGGATATGCTTTACAAGTTCCTTGTACTTGGTGATTGCAGCATCGATTTCCTGCTCTGAAGGGCCATAGATGTTGTAGTGGGCCTGCATACCGATACCGTCGATAGGAACACCTGCGTCCTTCATTCTCTTCACGAGCTCATAGATGCGCTGGCTCTTCTCAGGCTCGGCATCGTTGTAGTCGTTGTAGAAAAGGAGAGCGTCCGGATCTGCCTCGTGGGCATATTCGAATGCCTTGTAGATGAATTCCTCACCTGCGATCTGGTACATAGGAGACTGGCGGAGAGCAGGCTGGCCCCAGCGTACAGGGCTGTCGGCGACTGCCTCGTTGACTACGTCCCAGCAGTAAACCACATCCTTGTAGCGCTCTACGACCGCCTGGATGTGATGCTTCATGTTGGCATAGAGCTGTTCCTTGGAAAGAAGGTTGCCCTTCTCGTCCTGGTACATCCATTTGCCGATCTGGCTGTGCCACATAAGGGTGTGACCGCGGAGCTTGATGCCGTTCTCACGGCAGAAGTTTGCGATCTTGTCTGCGTTTTCCCAGTTGAACTTGCCGTATTCAGGCTCTGTCGGCTGAGGCTTCATATCGTTCTCGGCGGTGATGCTGTTGAATTCGCGGAGAATCAGAGCGATCTGGTCCGGATTGGATATGTTACGCTGGTTCACGGCGACACCGATCTTGAAATAGTCCTTGTAGGCGTCTTTCAGACCGTCAGTCGGCTGAGGAGCCGGGCCGCGCTGCCACTGGGCGAAGGCCGGCGCTGCGCACAAGACGAGCGCAGAGAGAATTGATAAGGTGATTTTTTTCATAACAGTGATATAGTGTTATTATTGAATTGGCGTCTCTGTTTCAGTCCGTCTAATATACTACATTTCTTCTGAATTTCTTTTTAAAAATCGGCAAAAATTATACCAATTTCAAGCAACGTTTTCGTGGATTGGCGCATCTAAATGTTGTAATCACAAAACCAGTCCAATTATGCAGCCAAGGATAGTCACTCTCTTCACCGTTCTCGTCGGATTCTGCCGTCAGACGCGCTGGATCATCAACCGCCAGTTCATCAAGAACCTGCCTCTCAAGACCCTCATCGCAATCCGCTCCGGAGAGATCTCTGAAAAGAGGCTCCTTTACATCGTGAACGTCGCTCTCAACTGCGGCATTCCTGTCAGCAGGGACAATTACGGGCTGGAGACAATCTTCTTCGAAGTCTACAACAAGGTTGCCCACACAGACGAATTCGAGCGCTCCCGCGAATTCGGTTTCAGCCTCGAGACGCTTTAATAGTCCGATAATTTTTCTTACCTTCGTGATATGATACAGACAAGATCCTATCACGGAGCAATTATTGATGAATGTGTAGCTGAAGGTTCCAACAAGATAGCGTACCTGATTTTACCTGAACGACTGGACACTGACGGACTCAAATGGGTCGAAAAGACTTCGGCGGCTTATAATTTTTCCATAGCGATAATCACCGGCATCGACTGGAACAATGACCTCACCCCATGGGTGGCTGACGGTTTGGGCAAAAAGGACATGCCTTTCCGCGGTCACGCCAATTTCTTCATGGGCACCTTCATAAAGGATTACATCACCAACATTGAAGACAGGCTCAACATCGCAAACGCTTCCAGAACCCTTGCAGGCGTGTCTCTGTCAGGCATGTTTGCCGTCTGGGCCGCGCACAGCTGCGACGCGTTCGACAACGTGATCTCACTCTCCGGATCATTCTGGTACGAGCATTTCGCCGAATGGATCCAGAGCCATCAGACCGCCAAAGCCCTTGAACGCGTATACATTGCCATCGGCGACAAGGAAAAGAAGAGCAAGGACTCCCGCCTCAACGCTCTTCTCCCATGCACAGAAGCGATTGTCGAGGACATGCGCAAAAAGGCAAGGCTCGTAAAATTCGAAATCGAGCCCAGCACCAGCCACTTCTCCCCTCTCATCCCCCGCCTCGAGAAAGCCTTCGAGTACATCTACTCAAGCAAGGTCGAAGGTGACGGTGATGACGACTGATCCTTATTCGCTGATGATGTGAATATCCCTCTGAGGGAACGGGATTGAGATCTTGTGCTCGCCGAGGGCGTTGTAGATCACCTCACTGGCCTTTGAAACGTAGGCCGACTTCTCGGATACAAGAACATACTGCTTGACGGCAACGTTGACGGAGCTGTCGCCGAAGGACTCGAAGGCGACTGAAGGGTCGCGCTTCGGATCGACGATCTCACGGCCATACTTGTCCTTGACACGCAGGACTGACAGGGCATCCAGGAGGACCTGGCGGACCTGCTCGATGTCGGCACCATATTCCACCCCGACAACAATCTTCACGAACTCATAGCTGTTGTTGCGCGTGAGGTTCTTGAAATTCTTGTTGAAGAGAGATGTGTTGAGGAATGACATCACGGCGCCATCCAGAGTTTCTATCTGGGTACTCTGATAGCTGATTGCGGTAACCTTGCCCCTGATGCCGTCACACTCCATCCAGTCGCCGACGCGAAGGCGCCCGGACATAAGCTGGATGCCATAGATGAAGTTGTTGAGGATATCCTTCATCGCCAAACCGATACCGGTGGCAAGGCCGGCGGCAATGATGGAAACCGCACCCATAGGGATCTTCAGCAGAAGCACCACGACAACGACGTAAACACCCCATACGATGATGGCGATGACATTGTTCGCCAGCGTAAGGTTGATCTCGTTCGTCAGCACGTGCTCCCTTTCATTCTTCATTCGGAATCCCTCTATCTTCAGATCCCTGTAAATTGCCTTGAAGGCATAACTTCCATAATTGAAGGCAAAATACAGGCAGACCACAAGAATCAGCTTATAGAATGAAAGATGGAAGATGACAGAGCCCTCCTTTGTCGTGAAGTCGAAGAACGGATCGTAGAAGATAGTTTGCCATATCTCCTTCAGGTCAAATACGGAAAGCGCCATGTTGATGCAGATCGCCACCGAGGCGACGCTCGCGACCGGGATGACCACCATCCTGACAAGGTCGTACAGCCAGGTTATGTTGAAAAAATCACCATTTGACACCTTTGCACCGGCAATCTTGGATGCCTTCTTCGCCTTGTCCAGCTTGTGCTGCAGCCTGTTTTTCTTGAAAGCGTCGAGGATGATGTTCAAGGCGCTTACGATAGCTACGACGGAAAGCTGGAACAGCCACC
Source organism: Bacteroidia bacterium (assembly GCA_030537315.1). GTDB lineage: Bacteria > Bacteroidota > Bacteroidia > Bacteroidales > UBA932 > Cryptobacteroides. The sequence goes on along the minus strand of JAUNNZ010000026.1, from coordinate 6,865 downwards.
ATATCAGCACGATCAGAGCCAGCATAGTCATTCCGGCCCAGGAAAGGCCCGTGACCACAGCCAGCACGAGGAGGCTGATATAACTTACAATGCTGTCAATCTTGTCGGCTTTCCCTCTGTTTCTGACGTTCTCGACGAATTGCCAGATGAATACGGCGAGAAGTGCAGGAGGGAAAAGAATGTTCATCATCCTGTTCGGAAGGAACAGGATACGCAAGGCGACTACCATTATGCCGGCAAGAATGACAGGCATGTAAAGTTTCAGTCCCAGATTTATGTTCTTGGGGTCAGGACGCACGAGCATCGAGAGGAAGATCGCGCCTATGAGCAGGGCTAATGTCAGAAGGCGTTCCGAAGCCATCAGGAAGAAATGGTTCTCCGCTGACATATGGACTGCCGAAACTGCCACCAGGAACACCAGGATACCTATTAAGAATATGGCACACATTTTCCTCGGCGCGAATCCGTCGCTACGGAAGAAACTGACGTATTTGCTCAGAAGCTTGAATATCAGGATACCAAGGCAGGTTGCAATTGCGAGACACAGAAGAACGATGATCATAAACCCACTCACGATAGGTCCACGCCATTCACTTCCCCTCAAGCTTTCATCGTTCGAGATGCTTCTGCTGTATTTCACTTCCGCGTCATTGACAGCATTCCTGAAATATGACGGGAAAGAGAACATGACCTTGAAGAAATTGTCCTTGCTCTTGAAGAACTCATTCTTCTGAAGCGCTTCATACCTCTCGTGCGCATAGTCATATGACTCTTTCAGACGTTCCTTCGCCTCATCATAATACTTGTTGTCGGCAACTATCTTGTCCTTCTGCTCCTGATAGAACTTGAGGAGAGTGCTTGCGAACCTGATGCAGGAATCCCTGTCGGCCTGACCCTCTTCATCGAGGATAAAAGCATACACGCCAGCCCGGGCAATGCTGTCAAGTTCCGGCGAGAGAGCCTGAAAAACGTGCAGGGAATCATTGTGATACTCAAGGCTGTCCGGAACCTCTTCAAGGTCGGTCCTTTCAGGCGGGAGTCTGCGGAGCGATTCGATAAGACGGGAATACCTGACGATTTCGACATCCATCCTGTTGGTTATCTCATCGAACGGGAGTCTCTTCTTGTTGAAGGAATCATACTCCTTGGTGACTTCCTTCAACGCGTATGCGATGTCGAAGGTATAGTCCTGGCTCTGTGAATAGAGCATAAGGGAAAGTTCATTGCACTTCTTCAGGGTTTCAATGATCTTCTCGTGCTGAGCATTTTCCCTTCTCTGCAGGCTTTTCGTGTGCAAGTCGCTCTTGGAGCACTCCTGCTTCAATTCAAAACGGAGTACAGAAAGAGTATGTGCAAGATCCTTCTCGTTGAACACGGCCCGCAAAGGCAGCGCAACGAGTACGGCGAGAAGCGCCAGAATTATACCTTTTTTCTTCATCTGCTATTTGACTATTATTACGGCACCGTCGTTCTTGGCGACCTGAAGTGGCTTCTTGAACTTGAGCACTTCAGAGGTTTCGCCCTTGACAGTGGTTATCACGCGTGCCCCGGTGCCTCCCAGACGGGCAATGATCGCTTTCACGTCAACGTTCAGCGGTGCGTCGACAGCATTGACAGCACCTACATACCAGATGTCACCCTTACGCCTTGCAATCACTGCGTTCTCGCCCACCATTCCGCCAATATATCTGGTTTCGTCCCAGGTGGTCGGCACTTCGGTGAGGAAATCCAGCGCAAGCTGCGGCGCATCCGTCAGGTTGTTCGGCGCGAGCGCGAAATTCTGGATCGGGTTCTGGAAGAGCACTGCAGTCGCGAGCGAGAACGCATCCGTCGTGCGGCGGATGTTGCCGCGGACGCGTCCGCGGGCGTCCGGCTGGCCGTTCAGGCGGTCCATCCTTTCATTGAGGAACGATCCGCCGTACTCCATACAGCCCACAGTGTTGCGTATGAACGGATGAAGCGACGCGCACTGCGCCTCGATGTCGCAGTCATACTGACTGAAAATGAGATTCTCGGAAGCGCGCACCGCCTCGCTTCCGACATAGTTCGGATACATCCTCTCCCAGCCTCTAGGCAATGTACAGCCGTGGAATATGACCATAAGGCCGTGGTCGTCGGCATCGCTCAGTATGCCCTCATAATGGCGCATCGTCTCCTGCTTGTCGCCTCCGAAGAAGTCGACCTTGATGCCCTTGACACCGGCTTTCTCAAGCCAGGCCATCTCGCGCTTTCGCAGGATCGGGTCGCTCATGATGTTTATAGGGCCCTGCTCGATGTCATTCCACCAGCCGCTGGAAGAATACCACAGCAGGACGTCTATACCCTTTGAATTGGCATATTTCACCAGCTCAGGAATCCTTTCACGTGTTATGTTCACGTCCCACCAGTTGTCGACAAGGACATACTTGAAGCCCATTGCCGCCGACAGGTCGATGTATTTGACCTGATCCTTGAAATTGATCGAATTGTCCTGCCAGAGAATCCAGCTCCACGTGCCCTTGCCATAACTGTATTTATGGGCGCTCTCATAGCGTGGCTCGACTACATCAAAAGGTATCGTGGTCTCCACGACCGGCGCCAGGTCACGGCCCACCGTGATGGTTCTCCACGGAGTGGCGCCCGGAAGGGCGAAAGCAGGCTCGACAGTACCGTTGCCGTTGTTCTCCTCCGGCATAGGGAATTCAAGCTTGTAGCCCTTGCCTTCAGTATAGTCGGAAAGGCGCGAGCCGCAGTAGCGGCTGTCAACGCCGGTTTCGCTTACAAGCACCCAGCCGGACTCGCCCACCTTGAACAGGCAAGGGAAAGTGTATCCGTGGCCGAACTGCGACTTTTCGGCCAAAGGCGCGTTGAGCTTGTAGTATTCCTCATAGCTCGGCTTGGTACGCTTCCAGCCCACCATGGCATCGCTCTGAGGGCACATATATGTCGTGGTGCCTTCAGGGAAATTGAACCATGTCTGCTCGTCGAGCACCCTCACGCTGCCAGTCTCCCCGGTCTTCGGAATCACGTACCTGAAGGCCACATCGTTGTTGAACACGTAGAATTCCACCGACAGGCCGTGCGGCTTGTCGACGTTGTAGTTGAGGAATGCATGAGTCGCCTCCTTGCTGATGCTCCCGGCCTTGATGCGGTCAAGTTCATAAGAGACGGTGGTGCGTTCCTGGGTGAGTTCGAAATCTCTCAGGTCCGTAAAGTCGGCGCAATTGGTTCTGATGCCGAAACGCGACGGTGCCACGAGCTGCTGGTCATCATAGGTGATGCTGTAGACAGGGCCGTCGACAGTGACTTTCAAACGGGAATCAGGGCTTGCGATTACAACAGCAAGCAGGGTTGTGATCAGAAAATTCATCGGTTAAATCTGTTTGTCCGCGCCTTTATGCCAGAAGCGGGACGTAATGTCCTCGCGGTGATAGTACAGGCGCTGGTTTGTAGTTCGTTCGTTCAACGGGCCGGATTCCGCCTTGTACGGGCCGACCTTGACATAGTCGAAGGCTTCATAGAGTTCAGGCTCCACCGCCTCGCGGCCGGAGTAGATGGCGCGGGCGATGCCAGGGTGACGGACACGCAGGTGCTCGGCAATTGCGAGCACCGCCGCAGGGTCCTTCCCCTCTCCCAGCAGCAGGAAGCAGTTCACGCCGAAGTTGGCCGCAATCAGGCTGTCGACAACGTCAGCAGTGAGTTCCTCGCCGATGTCCTGCTTGAGAAATGGGGAATGGCATCCTACGCAGGAACCCTGGCAGTTGGAAATTTCAACTGCCAGGGTCACTCTGTCCGGGATCTCCTCGAGGACGATATTTGTCATCCTCGGAACGTACTTAAGCATCTTTCGGAGTGTAATAACGGTGCTGGGCTTCGACCTGGCGAGGCTCGGCGAATGATGACACTCTCTTCAGATATCCGATAACCCTGGTGAGGTAATCGATATCCGTGCTGCCGCACTTAGGACACTCCGTGTGGGTATCCTTGCTGATGTGGCCGCACTTGTTGCAGACGGTGTTACGGCAGTTGAAGGTGAAATAGTTCGTGCCGTAATGTGCAGCGACGTTGAGAAGCTGCCTGTACTGCTCCTTTGAAAGGTGCTCCTGGAGGTTCATATGGAGGGCGGATCCGCCGTCGAGGTACTTGACGAAGTCCTCGCCGTGAAGCTTGAACTTGTCGATCATACTTACCTCGGTGTCTTCAGGATTGTAGAAGTACGAACTGTAGAGGTTGTGCTTGTCGGATACGAAATAACCGTCCTTCTTGTCCCATTTGTAGTTCTTGGCGGCAAGATTCTCGGCAGGCACGAACTCGGTGTTGAACATTGCGTCAGGAGTCTTGTCCTTGCGGTTCGCAATGTTGATCGTCTCGAGGATGGTGTTCACGAATGCGCCGTACTCCGGATTCGGAGAAACCTCGAGTCCGAGGAATTCGGCGGCTTCGGTAAGACCATTGACACCTACAGTGAGGTACTGGCGTCTCATATCGATGAAACCGGCCTTGTACACGTCAAGCATATCTGCATTGAGGAAGTCCTTGATGATCTCGTTGAACGCGATCTGGTATTTGTGGACGCGTTCGGTCATCTCCCTGAGATCCTTGTTGATGTAGTTGACATAGAGGTCATCCTTGTCGTAGAAGTTTGACACAGGATTGAGCGGTTTGCCGGCTTCAAGATTGACGCCGCGGCGCTCCAGGAAGTAGCGGCGCACGGAATCCTGAATGATGCGGTTCAGGTTGATGGTCATAACGGATTTGGAACCGGTTGAAACCGACGCAGTACCCATCGAATACTGGTGAGTGGTGTGGTTGTGGTCCACATCTTCCATATCCTTGAGGCTGTTGCGCAGACGGCAGCAGCTTGAGAGTGAATCCGGGCTGTTGGAAAGGTAGCAGAAGAAGCTGTGCCCCTTTGACCACATCTCGGATGTGAAATCAGCATATGACTGGTCTGCGAAATCATCGCCACCGTTGGTGAGGAGGGCCATGGTCTCCACAGGGAAGGTCAGGATGTAGTTCCTGCGCTCTTCGTTGAACCAGTTCATGAAATGCCTCTGGAGCCAGTCGAGGGTCTCCCAGATAGGGGCGGATCCGTCAGGGAAACGGAATTCGCCGAAGACTCCATCGAAATATGGCTTGTCGAAGTAGCTGATGTTCCAGAACACCGTCTGGTAGCCGCGGTTGCCCGCAGGCATGTTCATAGAGTGTACGACCTGCTGGAAATAGTTGTCGATGACCTTGCAGAGCGTGCGCTTCTTGACGTTGTTCTCAACGACATCGTCAAGGTGCTCGATGTAGTCGTCACCATAGTCCTTGCGGATGAAGTAATCGAGATACATCAGGAATTCAGGGGTTGCGACAGCACCCATGAACTGTGAGGAAACCGAATACACGAGGTTGATGAACTCACCGCAGAAGCTCTTGAGGTCGGTAGGTGCTATGGACACGCCGCCGAGTTCCTTGAGGCCGCTTACAAGGAAAGGGTACATCGTGATGGCGACGCAGTAAGGGAAGCCCGGGGTACCGCTTTCATCGTGCTTGTATAGGACGTGCGAATTGAGGTCGGCAAGATACTGGTCTGCGAGCGCGCGGCCGTAGAGGGTCTTGATCTTGTCGCACATGATGTAGCGGTTCTGCTTGATGTTGTTCTCCTTGTAGAGTTCGTTGCCGAGGGTGACGATGTTCTTCCTGGTCACGTTGGCGTTGGCGTCGAACTTGGATCCCGTCGCCGCATTCTTGGCGGCGATGTAATCCTTGATGAAGTCGCGTTTCTTGCGGAGGTCGAGGTCGGCGTCGAACTTGTCTATGTAGGCGTGGGCGACCTTCTTGTTGATACCCATCAGCGCCTCTTCCACCTGGCGGCGGATTTCCTGGCTGGTTATGCCCTCATAGATGTAAAGGTTGTTGATAATGGAGACTACTATCGCGTCATCGCAATACTGTCCCGCCGATTTGTAGGCCTCGTGGATACCGCGGGCCAATTTGGCTTTGTCGTACTCTTCAAGCGAGCCGTTGGTTTTACGTACGTCCATTTATAGAGTTAAGGTTAGAAGATAACAATGGTTATTTGTATGTTTTCCGATAAACGGGTTGACAACAAAATTAGCCATATTAACCTCACCAACCCCTAACGCCGCGAACAAGTTTTCAACAAAGTTTTGAACAGAGGCTGCTAGATCGCCTTGCGATACGCCCTGCGGCGCATATACGGCTCGGTCTCGTACTGTTCGAAGAGAGACTGGACCTTGAAATTTTCTTCAAGCTGCGGATTAAGGATCATCCTGTTTATGCCCCGCTTCAGGCAGTTCTCATGTATATACTTGAACAGCAGGACATTCGCGCCTTTACCCTGATATTCAGGCAGTACGCCTATCATCAGGGCCTCGATCGTGTCGTTGTGCCTGAGAGCCCTGAGGATGTGGATGAAGCCGAACGGGAACAGCTTTCCCTTTGCCGCCTTCACGGCCTTTGACAGAGAAGGGACGCAGAATGCAAATCCCACAGGGGTTCCCTCCTTGTCGAGGCATATCGCCACAAAATCCGGAATGAGAATCGGTACGTATGTCTTGAGATAGCGGTTGATCTGCCTGTCAGTAAGCGGAGTGAACTGGAACAGAGGGGCGAAGGTCTCGTTGTACATATGGAAAATGGACAAGCCGTACTTCCTGCCCATCTCCGAAGTGCTCTTGCACCTGGCCACAGTCAGGCCATAGCGCTTCTCTATCAGGTCGGCATACTGGAACATTGGAGGAAGTTCCGGGCCCACTTTCGCGATGCGCTGCGTCCAGTCAACGTCCTTCACGAACCCTATCTTCTGAAGGAGAGTATCATAACCCCGATTCAAGTGAACAGTGCAACAAGGGTGTAAGATTGTGAAGGCGCGGCG
>JAUNNZ010000004.1 GCA_030537315.1 Bacteroidia bacterium | reverse complement strand
AATGTTTAACTTTACATCCGATAGTGCTGTTGCACTGTCAAATTAAATTCGGCAAGACAGACTGCAGCACATCCTTGATACCATTGAAGGCATGCGACACGTGTTGGTACATGGCTATTATGAGATTTCACCTGACAAGGTGTGGAATGTAGTTGAAAAGGATTTACCGATTCTCAGACCTAAGATTCAAGATTTATTAGGAAAGTGAATCAAGGTTCGATTTCCGGGCCGTTTGGTCTGCAAAGGCGGAGAATTCCACGGAGTTCTCCGCTTTTGCGTTGCGGGCGGTGCGGAGCTCCGCTTATAAAAAAGAAGAGGCCGACTCTTTTTAGTCGACCTCAAATATTTTCACTCAAAAATAATGCAGCAAAATGCTATTCATCAATAACAGGGCGAACAGCTACACCATAACGACGAGAACCGTTTTCAGCTTGACTCAAATCGATAAATCTCATAGCTCGCGACTCCCAACTGTCATTGCCTAAAGAACTATCCTCACCTTTTGAAAAAGCTGCTCTACTTGACCAAATTCTCAGGCCATTCGTCCCGTCTATTTTATTTGCATCAGCATATCCATATGCTACTCCATTGACAATATATGCTTTTGGGAACCACACTGTTTGGGGCTCTGGGTCAGATGTGGTAAACATAATGCTGTAAGAGTCAGTACTCTTACTAATAGTAGATAGAGCACTAATTTCTTCATATGTCGGCATACGCCATCCGGACCCAGGGAATGCGACTTGAATAGCATCATCTACTGGATCAAGTATTTTCTTGCCATCAATATCATTGTATTTATCGCATTTCCCTGTTGTTGTGTTGTAGTACGGAATATTTGCCACTGTATAGCCATCTTCCCACCCAGGTTTAAATGATAGAACAGCCTCTTGGCTCGTTGCAGTCCAATCTCTTGAAGAATAAATTGTAGTAACATCGCTCCAAATGAAAAAATCGCCATATGATCCAGTATCACCTTTTATCACATTGGTGGCGCCAAGGTTTCGATCTGCCCATATTGTGTAAACACCTGAAGAGCCTTGCTCAATCTTGACACCTGAGGGAGTAGGAAGTGTTACCTCTGCCAATACTTTGTCCTTAGCAATATAGTATTGGCTTGCGTTCATTGTTTTCGCTCCAAAAGACTTTTTGGATATGCCGCTAGAGTATGTGGCGGAAAGCACTCCGGATCCATCTGTAGATGACGACAAGGACATGGTGATGAACTTTGACGGCAGGGATGGAGTGAGTTCCAGCGAGCCGCCTGCGCCAACCTGGATTGTTCCTTCTGTTATGATATTGTGGCTGGAAAGAATAAGGTTGGAAATGGCCGTACTGTTGATACCAGTGATAACGGGGTCAATGACGCCAATGATGGCGCAAGCGTTTTGCAATTGAAAATTGAGTACGCCCCCTGCTTCGGTGGCAGTGATGACGATGTTTGATACCGGTTTGTTGTCGTTTTGAGAAATAAGATTCTCTTTCTGGCACGAAACGCAATTGGTGAGAAGAATTTGAGCCGGGCATTGCCGGCATAGCGCGTGACAAAACAGCCATCGTCGGCGATTTCAGAAGTCCTCTGATTTCGATATCGTATACATATTATATCTCAGCATGAATCTTGATAGATATATTGTGTTTTCAAATATATTATATACATTTGCACATAATATATAAGCAACGAATTATGAATACAGCAGCAGTTCCGACAAGAAGAAAGAACATCGACATCCGCGAGGATGTGTATCGCTTCCTTTCCATCAAGGCGGCCGCGTCCGGGACAAACCTCAAGAACTACATCGAGGCTCTCCTCGAGAAAGAGGTGGAGGATATGGACGAAGCGGCGACCTACCAGTTCCTGTGCAATGTCCGTCCTGACGGAAACGTTGTGCTTTCCGAAGAAGAGGCCAAGGACTTTGAGAACTGGCTGGAGCTATGAAGACGAAGTACTCGAAGGATTTTGAGAAATCAGTCCGAAAACTGTCGGGCAAGACACTGAATTCCGTCAGGAACACTATCCTTGAGGTCAAGAATGCATCATGCCTGGATGAAATCACCGACTGCAAGAAACTGGTAGGCTATGACAATGTCTACCGTATCCGTATCGGAAGCCTCCGTGCGTTCTTCATCTTCCACATCGAGATAGTGGATGACTGCGTGTTCTTCAAGTACCTTGTACCGAGAGGCGAAGCCTATGACAAGAAATACAAGGAGAAATTGAGGGAGGAAGACAAATAGCCCTAAAAAAGCGATAAAACATTGATTAAACAACGTTTTACCGCTAATGTGATTCCGACGCGATTCGAACGCGTGACCCACAGCTTAGAAGGCTGTTGCTCTATCCAGCTGAGCTACGGAACCATTCCCCCGCCGAAGCGGACTGCAAATATAGGAAAAAGTTTTTGAACTACATCAGATGGATGCCGGCATTCTCACAAGCCGAGCGCATCTCATCAGGCCAGATACTGCTCTGAATCTCACCGATATGAGCCTTGCGGAGCAGGAACATACAGAGGCGGGATTGACCGATACCGCCGCCTATTGTCAGCGGCAGCTCGCCTGCGAGCAGGCGCTTGTGGTAGTAGAGGGACTTCTTGTAATCTTCTCCCTTTGCGGCAAGCTGTCTGACCATTGATTCCGCGTTCACGCGGATGCCCATGCTTGAGAGTTCGAGGGCACGGTCGAGGACATCATCCCAGACGAGGAGATCGCCGTTGAGAGCCCAGTCGTCATAGTCGGCCGCACGGCCGTCGTGGGACTCTCCGTTGGAGAGTTTTGCGCCGATGCCGATGATGAAAACGGCGCCGAACTTCTTCGTGATGGCGTTCTCGCGCTCCTTTGCGGTCTTGCCGGGATAGAGGTCGAGAAGCTCCTGGGAAGTGATGAACTGTATTTCTTCCGGCAGCTGCGGGACAATCTGCGGGAACTCGACGAACAGCTTGTTCTCGGTGACCTTGATCGCTTCGTAGATGCGGCGGACTGTCTTTTTCAGGAAATCTATATTCCTGTCCTCAGGACGGATCACCTTTTCCCAGTCCCACTGGTCAACGTAGATTGAGTGGATATTGTCAAGCTCTTCGTCGGGACGAAGGGCGTTCATATCGGTATAGATGCCGCGGCCGGGTTCGACACCCATTTCAGCAAGCTTGATCCTTTTCCATTTTGCAAGCGAATGCACGACTTCCGCGCGCCGCTCGCCCATATCCTTGATAGGGAAATTGACCGGTCGCTCGACGCCGTTGAGTTCGTCGTTGAGGCCGGTGCCTGACAGGACCATCATCGGCGCAGTGACGCGCAGAAGCGCGAGCTGCGCGGAGATGTTGTTCTGGAACATATCCTTTACGGCCTTGATGGCCTTTTCCGTCGCCTCCACACTGCCGAGGAGGTTGGAGTAATTCTTAGGGAGAATCAACTGCATAACACTAACTAACTATTGCTCTTCTTGCGAATAGCAACCGCAATATAAGAATAAATTGCGAGAAGTATCAGCAAAACTGCGTGCGAACCGTGAGATAATGTGGCAAACAGCAGCGGAGTGGCGAGAATTTCGGCCGCGCCGAGGTAAATGGTGGAAATTGCGATGCCCACCAGATAGTGGTATGCGCCGAGGTTGCCCGGCGTCGGGATGACCGACGCGATATTGCCTACGGCAGAGATGAACACGGCGTCGCCGAAAGTCAGGTGGTCAAGACCCGGCACTGCCAGGAAGGTGAAATACGACATAAGGATGTATGCCGTCCATATGCCCGCCGTATATAAGAGGAACACGCCTTTCAGGCGCATTTTGCCGAAGGCTTTGATGCCCTGAAGCACGCCTCGTATGATTTCGGCGCATTTTCCGCAGATACTGCTCTTTTTTTCGAAGTGGAAGATTGCCCAGAAGCAGACGATGAGTATCAGGACAACCAAAAGGATAAGCCATCCGAGCGAAAAACTGAAGCGGCTGGCAAAAGGTTTGAAGACTTCCTCCCGCATGAACGGGACCAGCTTTGTGCTGTTGGTGGCGACAGCAAGAAGGAGAAGCACCAGAATCGCCAGAATATCCCACGCACGTTCGAGGATAATGGTGCCGAAAGTGCGGTCGTAACCGGCCTTCTTCGTGGCCACGTGGCCGCAGCGGTAGAACTCGCCCACTCCCGGGATGATCAGGCTCAGGAAATTGCCTATGTTGGAGCCGTGCCAGATGCTGCTGCGTGTGATATCCTTGTCAAGGATGACAAGCTGGAGGCGCCAGCGCTCGGCGCGGAAAACCAGCGCGGCGACCGCTGCAATCAATGACAGCAGGATATAGAACCAGTTTGTTGTCCTTAGACCTTCCCAGAACTCTTTCCAGTCTATGCCGCGGAAGGCAAAATACAGCAATGCAGCCGCCAGAAGGAGCGACAGCACATATTTGATCACTTTCGACGCTTTGCTGTTCACAAGTCGCAAATTTACGATATTTATGTTAATTTTGTAAGTTATGAAATCTATTCTTGGAATCGGCAACGCCCTTACTGACATCCTGGCAGTCCTGCCGGATGATTCGCTTCTGAACACATACCATTTGCCGAAAGGCAGTATGCAGCACGTCGATATGGAGACGGGCGACAAGATATGGGCGGCGCTCAAGCCGCTCGGCGTCAAATACGTTGCCGGCGGTTCGGCCGCCAACACGATCACTTGCACCGCCATTTTCGGGATGCCGTCCAGCTTCATAGGCAAGATTGGCGACGACGAGCTCGGCCTGCTCTTCAAGAGCGACCAGGAGCAGTATGGCGTCAAGAGCATGCTGTTCAAGAGCGAGCACTCTTCCGGGCGCTCGATGGTCTTCGTGAGCGGCGGCAACGCCGAACGGACTTTCGCCGTTTACCTCGGCGCCGCGCTTGACCTCGTACCGGAGGATCTGAAGCTTGAATATTTCGAGGGACACGATTATTTCCACATCGAGGGTTACCTGGTTCAGAACCAGGCTTTGATCCGCCGCGCCGTTGAACTGGCGCACGAGGCGGGGTGCCTCATTTCCCTCGATATGGCCTCATACAATGTTGTCGAATCCAACAACGCTTTCCTCCACGACATCGTGGAGAAATACGTTGACATAGTTTTCGCCAACGAGACGGAATCAAGGGCTTTCACCAAGATCGACGATCCGCGGAAGGCTCTTGACGAGATCGCCAAGCTCTGCAGCATTGCCGTCGTTAAGGTCGGCAAGGACGGATCCTGGGTGAAGAGCGGCGACGAAGTCCATTTCATCCCGGTATGGCCGGCGGACACCATCGACGCCACAGGTGCGGGCGACACCTACGCCGCCGGCTTCCTTTACGCGCACGCGCTGGGGATGCCGCTTGACGTTTGCGGCAAGGTCGGTTCAATCATTGCGGCGAAAGTGGTCGAAGTCATAGGCACCAAGATAGACATACCGCGCTGGAAGGCAGCCAAAGCCGAAATCAGGGAACTCATTGAGCAGAATGGCAAATAAGGAACCTGTAAAGGACATATTCCGCCGGATGAAGATACGGCACGACGCCAGCAGGACGCCGACAGGCATTCTGCCGCTCGGCGGCATCCGGGTCGTCACAGTCCTGCTGGACTGGAACGAACCCGACGCAGAAGCTGCAGAAGCCGCGGTGCGCGAATTCTTCGGCAAACGCGGTTGCGAACTTTTCATCATCAATCCGGGGCTGAAGGACTTTACCTGTTTCGGCCGCATACGCAAACGAGTGCGCCTCCAGGACGGTAAGTCAGCCCGCCGGGAAGACCTGTTCATATCCCTCGCCTCCGGATCGACCTTTGCCGAGCAGTATGAAGCCGCTGCCAGTCCGGCCAGATTCAAGATCGGCCGCAACCAGACGCTGATTGATTCATACGACTTCGTGATGTCTGACGCCCCGATCAGACACAGTTCCCAGCTGGAAATCTTCGCGGCAATTGTTGAATACCTGCTTAAAATCAAATGAAAAAATACCTGATAGTCTTCCTGATCTCGATGGTCCCTCTGATTGAACTCAGAGGTGCGATTCCATACGCCGTGGGATTTGAGCTCCCCATTGTCCCGTCGTTGATAGTCGCGGTTATCGGCAATATGGTTCCAGTGCCATTCATCTACCTCTTCGCCCGCAAGGTCCTCGAGTGGGGGAAGGACAAGAAATACATCGGAAAATTCTTCACCTGGTGCCTTGAGAAAGGGGAAAAAGGCGGAAAGAAGCTTCAGGCGAAAGCCGGCAGGGGCCTCTACATCGCCCTCCTTCTCTTCGTAGGCATCCCACTGCCGGGCACGGGCGCCTGGACAGGCACCCTCGCCGCCAGTTTCCTTGACATGGGCTTCAAGAAGAGCGTAATCTACGTCCTTCTCGGCGTCCTCCTCGCCGGCGCGATAATGCTCGCCGCCTCACTGGGCGTCTTCGGCGCCATTTCGCTGGTGAAGTAATTGCCTCAATTCATCATAGCAGACGCTCGTCAATATCAATGTTATACTGATTCCCTTATTATTCAGATAATCCAGCATTATAAAGCCATGAAAAAACTATTATTCTTCCTCATTGCGACATCACTCACCATTGCGGCGAATGCCCAGGATCCGATGAATGTCAACCCATTCTCAGATGCGACAGTAACAATCGGCGGCAGCGGTGTACCTACCACCAACGGAATGGTATCCAAGAGCAAAATCTCAAGCGACCCCCTTTATTACTGCATCGTCGATGATGCAAAACGCCTCGCCGAGGTCACAAGCAAAGTGCGCAACGCAGAATTGAAAGGATGTATTGTCATCCCTGAGACCGTCCAGATTCAGGGAAAGACATACAAGGTCGTCAACATCGGCGAAAATGCCTTTGACGGCTGCACCAAAATCACCTCGATCGAAATCAGGGGCAACGCTCTCCAGAAACTTTGTCACAAATGTTTCAAGGGGTGCACAGGTCTGACTGAAATCAAGCTTAACTCCAACTGCTGCAACCTCAAGTCTGATGCCTTTGTCGGCTGCTCCAATCTCAAAACCATAAGGGCATCACAAAAAGCCAACAACTTCAGTTTCTCAGAGTGTAACGCACAAGTTGTCAAGTATTAGGATTATCTATACCCTTCACATATCACATATATGCATTACATCCACTGTAACGCAAAGTCGATTATTTCTGTCTTGTTAGCGCTTACGCTAGGCGCGGGCAGCTCGGCCTTTGCCCAGGATGTCTATTGGGTCCTGGACAATGTCAGCGGTGGCGAAGTGAACATTTCTGACATCAAGAATCCCCCGTCAGACATATTGATGACGGTCGATGAGGGAGATGACAGGATTTTCAGCAGCCTCTATGACATCAGCATATCGCGTCCCCCTTACTCAATCAAGTACGGGGATGAGAACAGCCTGTCGTTTGACCTTTTCCTTTCCGGATTGGAGCTGAACCATACTCCATCGACGCCCAACGCCAGTATCAGCGTAGTGGTCAAGGATACGGATCTGGACCACACCCGTTCCCTCCAGCTTGACACAAGATATAGCAACGGGGAGAAATACGGCCTGGTGGCTTATTGGTACACTCCCCCGATGTATGATTCCGCCACCGGTATTGACGTCAGCTGGGGCTTCGAGAACACTTCAAAGTTCTCCGCCTGCCCGACGTTCGAGCTTGTAATCACTCTCGGTGTCGCCTTTGATTCGCAATTTTACAACACCAACAATGGTTCCAAGTACCTGTCTCCGCAATACTATATCACTTACACATACAAGTGTGTTACCGGTGATATCGAAGAAACCGCTAATGTAATAGATACCTGGGCGGACGAAAACTCCGGCGAAAACGGATGGGTTGTCCCGGCATTGGTAATCGGAGGCATTACGGTCCTTCTGCTTTCAACAAAAAAGCGCAAGAAGAAAGAGCCTGAAAAAGAAAAAGAGGACGATGAGGACAGCTACAAATATGAGCTGCGCATCTCCAAGCGTTTCGGAGACACCATAATCTGCGGCGATGCCCCACAAGGAATATATGCATACATCGTCCGCATTGACAGATACGGAACCGAGAAAACGGACGAAGCCCTGACACGTATGATAAAAATAAAGGGTGACGGATTCCTTGAAGTGACAGGCCTCGCCTATCAAGAGGGGACGCAGAGCGCAAATGTCAGCGCACCTGCCTTGGACGAGGACAGTTCCGTACCGGAAGATGGCATTGTCACCTTCACTATCTCCACCGCGCACGGAAGTTTCTCAAACAGGATGCACTTCAAGATAGCATCACCTCAGATTGTCTTCCTGCACGACGAGCTCGTCATTCCTTCAAATTGTGAAAAGACCATCTACCTGCCTTTTGAAGTCAACGGACTTGGCGATAACCCGCAGGTTGAGCTGTCTATGAGCGATGACTGCTATTCCGTATCACTGGATGTGGACAAGAAGGCAGATTTGTATTACGCGCTTATCTCCGAAAATAAAGAGAAACGTCGCAGGCAGCCGGATGTCCCGGGAGAAAAATCCCGTCACAACCTGATTGTCACGGCTAAAAACGCAGCAGGAAACATAAGAAGAAAGGAGTTGCCTGTCATACGCTTCACAATGGGACTGGCCTGCCCGGACCTCAACCATATCGACTGCTTCGCAGAGGAGTATGACCCTGTGAAACATATGGTCCGTGGACTGACAGTTGAAGGAAGGATAGACCGGGCGACAGATATCCACAGCGAACCGGTATGGGAAAAAGTCAAGCTGTCTCCTGCAGAAACGGAGTTCAGGCTGACTCTATACGATTATGACGAGGAGAACAGGAGCATCCTGGCGCTACCGGCAGCCATCAAGAACTATAAAGTAGAGGCCGACGGCCTTGCTGCCGAGGAATATCTTCCTAAACGGGCAGCCGGGAGCTTCAGTTTCGGCGCGGATATCCTGAACACCATCCCGGGAATGGGGGCTGTCTCCGGACTGCTCCGAAATACAGGTTCGTTACTTGCCAAGTACCGTTCCCCTGCCGAACTGGCGCAGGAAACGGTCAATAATCTGGGAATCCAGATCGGCTATGCCGAACCTGTCTGCAAAGATGACCCGGACAACGGCTGCATGCTCTACCGTTTTGTCTGCACGAAGGGAATACTTCACAAGCCGAACAAAATCAAGGCTATAGTGACAATAGAGGTAGAGTATCAGGGCAGGACCTATACTCTGGAAAAGAAGGTCACTCTACGTTCCATGCCACGACGGACGGAACTGGATTATAATGAAAAGGCGCAGCTGCTCAAGCGCGACCAGATTGCCATCAAAGGACTTAAAGAGATTGATTCAAACATTTTCCAATTCCACTACTGGAGAGATCTTGATTACCTTCAGGCGCTGATCGAAGATATCGTTGAGAATTATGACCAGGAATACGGCGTTGACTGGCAGCAGGCAAGGGCCATCTTCAGGATTTACAACAGTTTCCTGGAGAGCAGGATGGATGAAGCCAATTCCGCAGCCGACCAGAGCGCCTACCTCTCCGACACAGTGGACAGGACGCTCAAGATGGGCAAATGGGCAGAGGAGAAGATGGGCGTATGGGGACGTATTGCAGCCGGTGTAGCCACATTCGGCATTACTGAAGGAGTCTTTAATTCTCTTGAGGTCCTGGAGAATATGAAGAGCTACGTTGACAACGGCGGAAACAACGTGTTCGTGGGATTCTGCCTGGGCTCCTGGGTTCCTGTCCGCGAATACTTATGGGGACTCGCGTTTGACGAGAGCATACCGGCTCTGAAGAAATACTTTGCCGCACGCAAGGCGGGAAAGAAGATAGCAGAGGAGACAACGGCGGCAGCGGCGGAGGCCGCAGCCAAGAAAGCCGCAGAGAAGGCGACCGGAAAGGCAGTAAAGGAAAGCGCCGAAGAAGGAGTCGAAAAAGCCTGCCACATAGGAAACCGTGCCGAGATGGCGGCTGCAGCAGACAAGACGGCTGAGACTCTGGCAAAAGAGAGCTCCGAACAGGCCGCCACTATGGCAAGGAACGCCAGCGCAAATGCCTCCGTATCCGTCTATTCAAAATTGATCGAGACCGAGATTTCCGCCCTCGAAAAAGCGTCAGCCGAGCTTGACAACTGGGCAAAGGCCATCAAGGACTGCGGTGGAGCCCACAGTGAAGAGATGATGTTGAAGGCCATCAAGCTGCAGCAGAACAAACACGTGCTCGAACTGCTGCAATTCGGTAACAGACCTGACCTCGACCTTCTCAGGAAAGTCTTCAACCAGGAGATGGACTATCTCCACAACCGCCTCAACACAGAACTGGCGCACAGGCTGTGCGAGAAATATCCTTATATCACCGGAGGAAATATGGGCAGCATCAAGCTCCTGAAGATAACCTCCTCAGACAAGGCACTGCTCAAAGCCGGCAAGAAGATCACTTTCGACTTTGACGGCACTTATTATATCATAGCGCCTGACGGGTCACACCATTTCTTCACACAGAACGAAATCAATGACATCTATGCGGAGACCCTTTATGAAATTTACCACGGAAAGGGAGGCACTGCGGAGGAATGCATCACGTTCATGAAGAAATGCGACCAGACCATCATACAGGCGGATTATGTTGCGGACAGCTACGGTCTTGCCAATGCACGTATAATGACCAACTCCAGAAAGATGGCGGTGGCTCTTCCGGATCCGGAACTGGCCGGAGAGACAAGTATGAACAAGTGTCTGGAATGGTGGGTGGAAGGCAAGATTCTGCTCGGCTCTGCCGACAGGGAGATGCAGGAGGCCGGAGTAGGTTATATGCGCGAGGCTTTCCGCCAGTGCTACAAGCAGTTCTACAACTTCACCACAAAGCGCAACGCAGCAAGACTGTTCATCAATGGCAAGTCCTGCATACCTGACAGGATATTCACCATTATGAAGATACTCAAGCAGACTGACGTGGCTCCGTCAGGCTCACTGAAAGTGGGAGAAGCTATGTACATCCTCGACAAGATGGGCACCACACCGGAAGACATCTTCAGATGCCTCAAGGAGATGACAATCAACATCGGGTAAAACCAAATCATTAGAACAGAAGAAACACTCATATTATGTATTGCATCTACTGTGGTACCAAGATCAGCGATAACTCACGCTTCTGCACCGAATGCGGTAAAAGAGTAGAGCCGGTTTCAATGTCGGAAACCGGCTCCGCCACCGGCAAGCCAGCTCCGGCAATCAGCGATGCCGTGAAACTGGTTCTATCCAAGCTGAAGGACAATGACATATACGTCCCTGATTCCAAAGATGACATCAGAGTGCCGTTCTCCAACTCCCAGAACGACTTTTTCCATCTTATCAAGAAAGGGATGCTTTAATGGGCCATAGTCTCATTATTTAGTTATTTCTGTTTTCTGGTTCGGGTGGTAGTTGCCATCCACTCCATTCCTGGTGTTCACGACAACGGCAACAAGCCAAGCCACCACAATTGCAATCACTACAAAGAGCCATAATCTTTTGGCGCCCCGTTTCCTGCCCGTTTGTTGCACGCAAGACGAAGCCGGTTCGGGCTCGGGCTGAGACCCCTTATGACTCTGATTCTGTTCCATCGGAGGATTGTCGGAAATCTCAATGTTCAAAACTTTTTCCTTCGTTTCTATAACCAAAGGCTTGCACTTGCATCCGCAAGCGCCGCAAAAGACGGCTTCATCAGGGAGCTGGGTCCCACAGTTGGTGCAGTATTTCATTTCTTCTCTCTGATATCACACTTTTTGGTAACGTGGGACTTGATGAAGTTCTCAACGAATTCGAAGTCCTCGGGCAAAGCATAGACCTGGTTCTTGTTGAGCTTCTCGTTTACCTTGATCACGTCATGCTTTCTGAAGATTTCTATGCTCTTGACGGAAGACCAACTCGACTTCATACTGCTCTTGGTCCCGGACAGTATGCCGGTACCCATCGCACCGGGCTTGCCTGCTACCGCACCCATAAAGACAAGTACAGCGGCAGCAGCCTGGGACTTCTTGAACTGAGATGGCATCTGGGTATGGGTCACGCCTTCTCCGTCCATCTCGAACATCACGCAGTACTTGAAACCCTGCATCGCCGCATATATGAAATAGCTGATTGCAACAAGTGCTTCGAAGCCAGCGAGAATCAGCAGGAAGATCTTGCTGAAATCAAGGAAGTCCTTGAAGTTGAAATGGCCACCGCAAGCATTGATTATGCTGAGGAAAATCCACATCACCACAAAAATCCAAAAGAATATCTTCCATATTAATTTCAGGATTGTCGGATTCTTCATCAACTTGAACTCATAGTACCAATGGTACTTCCCATCTGTGCCGAAAACGATGTTCTCGGTCACTTTCCGGCCCTGAGGCTGTGCTGCCTGTTGTTCCTTTGCAGGTTCCGGGGTAACAGGTTCAGACGCGACAAACTCAGAAGCAACGGGCTCGGCGACCTCGGGGATTTCAAGTTTGGTTCCACAGGAGCCGCAGAATTTTGCGGCATCAGGGAGTGGGGTTCCACATTTAGGACAGAACATAGAAACAGTTTTTTTGGTTTACGCGATTTACAATATTACCGAAATGTACGGACAAATCCAAGATACAGAGATATTTCCTATCTTTGAGCCATGAAGAAAACTCTCGCAATCCTCATCACCGCTGCGGCCGCACTCGTCGCTGCCGTATCCTGCGGCACTACCGTTCCCCTGACCATGACCAAGGCCGAAGCCGCACTCATCAACGGCTCGCCCGACATTATGAGAATCCTCTCCGTTGACAACGAAGCCGACCTTGCTGTTCTCCGCACCGGCTCGAGCAACTTCAACGTGCAGGACCTCAACACCGCAGAGTACGCGAAACTCGCCGACAAACTGGTCAAAACCCTTCAGTCAACAGACGGAGGCGTGGGCCTCGCCGCACCGCAGGTGGGCATCAACCGCCGCGTGGTCGCGGTGATGCGCGTCGACAAGGAGGGCGAACCTATCGAGGTATATCCGAACATCCGCATCGAGGAGATGCGCGGTGAAATGGAACCGGGCGGCGAAGGCTGCCTGTCGGTTCCCGACCAGCGCGGCGACGTGATGCGCTACCGTGACATCACCATCGTCTATACCGACATCAACAGCGACAGGCTCGACCAGCCCCGCGAGATCCGCGAGGACGTGAGCGGCTTCGCCGCCGTCATCTTCCAGCACGAGGTCGATCACCTTGACGGCATCATCTTCACCGACAAGCTCCAGTAATAAAAACGTCTCCCCCCGGAAGATCGCCGGAGGGAGACGCAAATTGTCTTGCGCAGGATTACTCTGCTACGAAAGTCTTGGTAAGAGCTGAACCTTCTTCTTTCCAGACGAGCTTGTCAGCGGTGAGCTCGACGATCTCGTACTTGGTAGGGTTCTCGGCGTATGCGCCTTCCTCGTAATCATACGGAGTGAGGAAGAGGGTCTTGCCGTCAGCAGACATTTCCCACTTGCCGGCACCTGTGACTGCTGAAAGGAGTCCCTTTCCGGTGGTGATTGAGTAAACGAGAACTGAAGGATCTTCAGTATCCTTTCCGAAGAAATACTTTCCTGAGAGGAAGTCACCGATGGCCTTCACGTCACCGCCGAGCTGGATGTCTGAAGAGATGCCGGTAGAAGACTCGAAAGCCTCATTGCCGCTCTGGAGGTTTGCGTTCACGTCAGGAGCCCAGTTCTTGTCGACAAGGAGAAGCTCTGTTTCGGTGTACTTGTGTTCTTTGCTTCCACAGGAAGCGACTGCAAGGATGCTCATTGCAGCTGCAAGGATGACAAAAATCTTTTTCATAACAGGTATAATTTTGTATTAACGTTTTCCGGATACAAAATTCATGCTTTTTTTCAAGCCGGCAAATAGGGGTTTTCCCCCACTACCTCAACGACTTCGAGGCAAGATGGGCCTCGAAGGCCTCACGGTAGGCGTCGGAGACGTGGATAAGGGCGGTGCCGATCTGAAGGTCATTGCCAGGGCAGACGGCGTCGATACGTTCGAGCGAAACAATATAGGAGCGGTGGACGCGCATGAACATCAATGCGGGCAGAAGGTCCTCCATAGCCTTCATCGTGGTATGGGTGACCAGCGGCTGGGACTTTCCGGCCAGGTACACCAGCACGTAGTCCTTCATTCCCTCTACATAAAGGATATCGGAGAGGGAGACTTTCTGAAGGGCCTTGTCGGCCTTCAGATATATGGCGCCGGATTCCGGTGCATCGGCCGCGGCGGGTGCCGCAGCCGCGGCTTCCTTCATTTCGAACCACCTGCGGGCTTTCTGAACGGCCTCGAGGAACTTCTGGTAATTGATCGGCTTGAGGAGAAAGTCCAGCGCCGAGACCTCATAACTTTCAAAAGCATATTGCTTGAAAGCCGTGGTAAAGATGATGCGGCTCTCCTGCGGAATCATCCTTGACAGTTCCATACCGTTCAGGTCCGGCATCTGGATATCAAGAAAGACCACATCGGGATGCTTCGCGGTGATTTCAGAAAATGCCTGCACGGAATCGGTGAAGGACGCCAGCAACTCTATGCCCGGCGTCTTGGAGACAAAGTTCTCCAGCATCTTCACTGCCAGAGGCTCGTCATCGACTACTATGCAGCGCAAATCTCTCATCAGGCGATGTTCTTGAGACGTACCGTTGACACATACCTGTCTCCCATCCCTTCCGCCAGATACTCATAACGGCCAGGGTAGATGAGGGACAGACGCTTCTTCATATTTTCCAGTCCGATGCCGGAACCGATATGGTCCGACGTCTGTTTCTCGAACAGGGAGTTCTCCGAACGGAACACAAGGTCGTGGCCGTCCATATGCAAATCGACACGGACGAATGATTCCTTACGCGCATTCACGCCGTGCTTGAATGCATTCTCGATAAGTGAGATGAAGAGCAGCGGCGCAATCTCGACCGGCTTGTCCGGTTTCTGCATATTGCATTCGACCGTGGTCAGTTCGTTGCAGCGCAACTGCATCAGGCGTATGTAATTGTTCATGAAGTCAATTTCCCCGTCAACCGGCACATACTCCTTCTCGCTGTCATACAGCGCATAGCGGAGCAGGTCGCTGAGTTCGCAGATGCTCTCCTGCGCCTTGTCCGCGTCAATCTGCGTCAATGACGATATGTTGTTGAGAGTGTTGAACAGGAAGTGCGGATTAAGCTGGTTTTTCAGCCAGGAAAGCTCCGCCTCGGCGGCATTGCGCCTTTCCTGCTCGAAGCTGATGAGCAGTTTGTTGGAGTTGACGATCTTCTTGATACCGGCGGCGATGGCAATGACAAGGGCATCGATCGACACGCGCGAGATCACGCGCACCCACATCAGCGTATGGAATGAAGGCGGCGTGAAGGCATTCTGCGGACCCGCAGGCATCTGGCTGCGGGAAATGAGGAAGCGTGAATAGTGCCAGGCGGCCACAATGGCCACATTGACGACAAAGAACCAAACCTTGTTCTTCGGATTGGTACCGAAAAGGAATTTCGGGGCCAGAATGAAGTAATTCAGGAAATAAAGGGCGCAGAGAGGGCCTACGGTCATCAGCGACATCCGGATTGCGGTCGAAAGTTTGGCGTAATCGCCCATCATCGACATATTGGTAACGGCCGGTGTGGCGAACATCACCACCCAGCCGATTACCTGTGCAATTATTATAGCGATATTTGAGTTTGAGTTCTTCATCAGTACAAATATAGCAATTTAAAAACTACTCATCATACTGCCCATGCTCTGGGAAATGCTCTGTGTGTCAAGGATCTCGTCATCATCGGTGTGGCGTCCTGACTTCTTCTTCATTCCGCCGCCCATTGACTGCTTGCCGAAAGAGTAGCTGAGGCTGATCGAAACCTGACCCATAGGGATTTTTGAGACCATATCGCTTACGAAGCCCGGGCCTTCGGAGTGGGTTGACATTTCCATATTGGTGATGCCCTTGAGGCTGCCGACGCCATTGATGGAGATGCTGAGCTTGTCGTCAAGGAAGGACTTGGTGAGGCCGACCATAGCGAGGCTGATGCCGCTGGATGAACCCTGGAGGGTGACGCTGCTGCCTGCGCTGATGATGTTGGCGCTGAGCCTGATATCCCAAGGGAGAGTCTGCTGGAGGCCTACCATCACGTTGTATGACCAGCCTGCGTTGCCCTGCTGAAGATAATCGGAGTTGATGTTGGTGTATGCGGTGCCGCCGTTCACGATGATCCTCGTCTTTGTCCAAGGGGTGTACATTGCGTACAGATTGAGTCCGGTGCTGCAGGTCTTCACGATATTGCCGTAGGTGGTGTTGAGCACGTTGTCAGCGTCATAGAAGCTGTATGATGAGATGCCGTTGTGCGAGAAGCTGTGGCGGAGTGTCGCATTGACCATAAGCTTTGCGGTGAAGAGGTTGTAGACAAGGCTGACGTTGTTGGTCTTCTCTGCCTTGAGATCGGTGTTGCCGTAGCTGATCGAGGTCGGATTGGTGATGTCAACGTAAGGGTTGAGGTATGTGATGCCCGGACGGCTGATTCTCATATTGTATGAGAGGCCGAGGTTCTGGTTCTGGGCGATGTTCCACTGGAAGCTGAGGCTCGGAACGAGGTTGCCGTAGTCAAGGCTGAAGTCCTGTCCGTTGCCGGAGAGATAGTTCACGGTCTGGAATGTATGTTCGTAACGTACGCCGCCCTTTACGCCGATTGCACCGAAGTTCCCTTCATACTCGAGGTATCCTGCCAGTATGTTGTTGCGGAAGTGGTAGTCAAGGCTGCCCACGGATGTAGGGACGAAGCTTGAGCCGTTCCAGAGGAAGTTGGTCTGGTCTGATGAGCTGTGACGGTACTGGTACTTGGCGCCTGTATTCAATGTGCTGTACTGTCCGAGCGGAGTGCTGAAATCGAGCTGGGCGATGTGGCTTACGGAGTCGCTGCCGCCTTCGGTCTTCCTGTCGGTAAGGTCATATCCCGGGATCACTGCGCCGCCGTAGAGTGTTGTGCTGTTGCTTACTGAAGGCATTGCGGAGAACTGGTATGAGAACACGAGGGTGCGGGCCGGTACGTCTTTCCAGTTGTGCTGGTAGTCAAAGGATGCGGTGATGTTGTTGCGGTTGTTGACCATATTGGTCGTGCCGTCATAGCCGTAGTTCAGACCTTCGGCGGTGAGGAGTTTCATCGAGGTCGTGCCGTCGTTGTTCATACCGAAGTGCATCAGGCCTGCGGTGAGGGAGATGGTATTCTCGTTGTCGATGTTGTATGCGGCATTGAGGTTGCCCATTATCATCGGGGTCTTCATAAGGCCCTCGGTATGGTTGGTGGTCACATTCTCACCGGCAGCAAGTTTCTGGATACGCGTCTCGTCGGTGACGGTGCCGGGGCTGTTGTTCATCGAGGCGTTTGCGTTCACGCCGAAGCTCCATTTGCCTTTCTGGACATTGTAGAAGATGCCGCCGCCGTATCCGCGGTTGCTGCCCTGGAGGCGGACTGTGCCGTACTGGCCGTCTGCCACTGAAGCGCCGCCGGTAGCCTCCATATTGGTGGTGATGTTGAGCACGCCGCCCACGCCTTCCGCGTCATACTTGACGCCCGGGTTGGTGACAACGTCGATTGACTTCACGGAACTTGCAGGCATCACCTTGAACACTGCGGAAGGGTTGCTGGAAAGCATCTGGTTCGGCTTGCCGTCAACGAACACCTGGAAGTTGGAGCTGCCGTTCACGGTTATGTTGTCATTGCCATCCACGGATACCATCGGGACCTTGCGGAGCATATCGAGCACGGTGCTGGTCTTCGAATCGACGTCGTCGGCTACCTTGTAGGTCATCTTGTCGACATCCATCTTCACGAGATTCGCCTGAGCCACGACAGAAGCCGAATTGAGGGTTTCCGCATCGAACTCGACGAGGATCTCGCCGAAATCATATTCAGGCTTGCCCTCAAAGCAGAACTTGTAGCGTATCTCCTTGCGGCCTACGCCGTTGAAGAGAAGTATATAGCAGCCCTCGGTCGGAAGCTGCTGGCTGAAAGAGCCGTCCTCTTCGGTCATCGTGAAGGCCATGACGGTCTTTTCATCCTCTATGTTGATGAACTGTACTACCGCAAAAGGTTCGGCTTCGTTGGTTTCAGAGTCGATGATGACACCCTTTACTACAGAATTCTGTGCGAGTGCCAGTGTGCAGACGAGAGCTGCGATGATGGTTGAGAAAATCTTTTTCATATGTGTGTCTTTTTTTTGTTTTTCGTTTCCGATGCAAAACTAGACACACACCATACCTTTCCGTGCCGAATTTAGACGAACTGCCCGATTCCGTCGACGAATGGACAGAATCGGGCAGAATCACAATGGGCGGAACGCCCTTATTTGTTCAAATACTCGTCAATCGCGCGGGCTGCGATGCGGCCGGCACCCATTGCGAGAATGACGGTCGCAGCGCCGGTGACGGCATCGCCGCCGGCGAACACACCCGGACGGGTAGTGGCGCCGCTCTCGTCCGCCACAAGGCAGCCGCGGCGGGTCACGTCAAGACCGGCGGTAGTCTTTGAGATCAGCGGGTTCGGTGATGTGCCGAGCGCCATTATCACAGTTTCCGTAGGGATCTCAAACTCTGAGCCCTCGATTGCGACGGGGCTGCGGCGGCCGCTTTCATCCGGCTCGCCGAGTTCCATCTTCACGCACTTGAGCGCGCGTACCCATCCCTTCTCGTCTCCCAGGACCTCAACCGGGTTTGTGAGCATATCGAAGATGATGCCTTCCTGCTCCGCGTGATGGACTTCCTCCTTGCGGGCTGGAAGCTCCGCCTCTGTGCGGCGATAAACGATATGCACTTCCGCACCGAGTCGGAGCGCGGTGCGGGCGGCATCCATAGCGACGTTTCCGCCACCTACCACACATACTTTCTTTCCTGCGTGTATAGGGGTAAGGTAGTCCTCGCGATATGCCTTCATCAGGTTGTTGCGGGTGAGGAACTCGTTGGCGGAGAACACGCCGCAGAGATTCTCTCCAGGGATTCCCATAAACTTCGGCAGACCGGCGCCGGTGCCGATGAAGACAGCCTTGAAGCCCTCTTCATCCATCAGCTTGTCAATGGTTATGGTCTTGCCGATGATCACGTTGGTCTCGATCTTCACACCGAGGGCGCGCACTGCGTCAATCTCCTTCTTGAGGACCTTCTCCTTAGGCAGACGGAACTCAGGAATACCATATTCCAGAACGCCTCCGGCCTTGTGGAGAGCTTCGAAAATGGTAACATCGTAACCCCATTTCGCAAGGTCGCTCGCACAGGCAAGTCCGGCAGGGCCTGAACCGATCACAGCAACCTTGGCCTTTGATGCCTTCGCCCCAAGGGCAATATGCCCGCTGTTGTCTGCGACAAAGCGCTCGAGCTTGCCGATTGCGACCGGCTCGCCCTTTACGCCGAGTATGCAGCTGCCCTCGCACTGGCTCTCCTGCGGACACACGCGTCCGCAGACTGCAGGAAGGGAACTGTCGCGGGCGATGACTTCGGCCGCGCCCTGGATATCCCCTTCAACCACCTTCGCAATGAAATCCGGGATCTGCAGATTGACAGGGCAGGCGCCCACGCAGCGCGGATTCTTGCAATGCAGGCAGCGGGTGGCTTCGAGCATTGCCTCCTCTTTATTGTAGCCGTAGCATACTTCATCGAAATTGGTCGCACGGACCTTAGGATCCTGTTCACGGACAGGCACTCTTGGTATCTTGTTAGCCATTATTTTCCCCTCCCTATTTTACAAACGTGATGCTCGTTGGCCTCGGCCTCTTCGGCCTTGTACTGGCCCTGACGGCGCATGGCCTCGTCGAAATCGACCTCGTAGCCGTCGAATTCCGGACCTTCCACACACGCGAAGCGTGTCTTGCCGCCTACCGTCACACGGCAGGCGCCGCACATTCCGGTGCCATCCACCATCAGGGAATTCAGACTGACGATGATAGGAATGCCAAGCTTCTTGCAGGTAAGCGTTGAGAACTTCATCATTATCATAGGACCGATGGCAACCGCCTGGGTGTATTTCTTGCCTTCTGCCACCAGTTTCTCAAGCATCGCCGTACCCACTCCGTGGAAACCCTCGGAGCCGTCATCCGTGCAGATGTACAGGTTGTCGGCAACGCTGCGGAATTCATCGACATAAATGAGAAGGTCCTTGTTCCTTGCGCCGACGATGACATCAACCGGCACATTGTGCTCGTGCAGCCACTTGACCTGCGGATAGACAGGCGCCGTGCCTACGCCTCCGGCGATGAACACGTAGCGCTGCCCGGCAAGTTCCTCCGCCGGCATGGAGCAGAAGTCTGACGCGTTGCCGAGAGGACCGACAACGTCGGAGAACGCTTCGCCCGGCTCATAGGCGATGATGTCGGAGCTGGAAGCACCGATCTTCTGGGTAACGATTGTGACGGTGCCGGCCTTGGCATCGTAATCACTGATTGTGAGAGGTATCCTCTCCCCTTTCTCATCCGCGCGGACAATGAGGAACTGTCCCGGCTGTGCGGCCGCGGCCAGCCTCTGCGCCACCACCTTCATCCTGCAGATGTTAGGCGTCAGCATTTCTTTAGTTAAAATCTGATACATATTTTGTATATTTGCTTACCATATAATTAATAATGAACAAACTTAATTCCGCCTTCTCAACTGCTTGCAAAGCGGTCTGCACGGGCAAGTTCTGGAAAGAACTGTTCATAATGACCCTCGGTATGTTCATCGCCGCAGCGGGCGTATACTATTTCCTCGTTCCGAGCAAGCTCGTAGTCGGCAGCATCTCCGGTCTGTCAATCGTCATCAGCGCCTTGTTCACAAACGCCGGGATAGCTATCAAAGTATCGACCATAGTACTCATAATCAATGCCATACTACTCCTCCTGGCCTATTTCCTCATCGGCTCTGAATTCGGCATCAAAACGGCGTATACGGCACTCATCCTGGGTCCTATGATGGACATATGGGAGAAAATCTACCCTTATGCCAATCTCATCTCCCCCGACTCGGCGGTCCCTTCCGTGATGGGCGACCTCTGGTTCGACCTCATCTGCTTCGTGCTCATACTAAGCGCATCGCAAGCTATAATGTTCAGCATCAACGCTTCAACCGGCGGTCTTGACATCCTTGCAAAGATAGTAAACAAATACTTTCATTTCGACATCGGGATGTCAGTTACCATCGCGGGCGTCATAATCTGCTGCACCGCATTCTTCGTCAACCCGTTCCGACTTGTCATCATCGGTCTCATCGGCACCTGGATCAACGGCCTCATCGTCGACTATTTCATGATGAGCCTGTCCAGGAAGAAGCGTGTCTGCATCATTTCAAAGGACACCGAAATCATCCGTGACTTCATCATCAACAAAATCGGACGCGGCTGCTCGATCTACCAGGTCAAGGGCGGTTTCAGCGGTGATGTCAATGAAGAGATCCAGAGCCTTCTTACCAAGGATGAGTTCGCCGACCTGATGAAGTGGCTTCGCGAAAACAATGTCCAGGCGTTCATCACTGCCGGCAACGTAAGCGAAGTATACGGCCTGTGGAACAAAAACAGCCGCCACCACAAGTCTAATTGATGAACAGTATCTCCCTGTACTTCGGCAGAGGCCACATATCGTCATCAACAATCTCCTCGAGCTGGTCGAGGGACTTTCGTATTTCAAGGAGCGATCTGCCTATCTCATGATAGGCAAGAGCCTTTTTGTATTCGTCTGTTATAACGTTCGCCTTGATTCTTTCCCCTATCATCGCGTCAACCTTGGATTTTATGTCAGACACGAGGGTCGAGATCTCACGCACTATTCCCATCTGGGTGTCGGCCATAGACTTGTAGTCATCAGGGAAGGACGCCCGCATCAGGTCAATGTTCTTCAGCAGTTTCGTCTGGTACTCCAGCGCCGCAGGGATGATGTGGTTGATGGACATACGCCCTACCACACGCGCCTCTATCTGCACTTTCTTGCTGTATGTCTCCCATTTTACCTCATTGCGCGCCTGAAGTTCCACTTCAGAGAACACGCCGAGGCGTGAAAACATATCCACCGATTCCTTCCCGGTGAAAGCCTTGAAAAGCTTCGGCACGTTGGTCTCGACATCGAGACCGCGCCGTGCCGCCTCCGTCTTCCACTTCTCGCAATAACCGTTTCCGTCGAAGCAGACCACGTCGAGGACAGACTTGATGATAGGTTTGAGGCAATCCATCACGGCGATGTTCATCGCCTTTCCGGATGCCATTCCGGCATCCACCGCCTGCTTGAAGTCAAGCAGCTGTTCGGCTACGGCCGAATTGAGGGTAGTCATTGCACCCGCGCAATTTGCGCTTGCGCCGACTGCGCGGAACTCGAAACGGTTGCCCGTGAAGGCAAACGGCGAGGTGCGGTTGCGGTCGGTGTTGTCAAGGAATATTTCCGGTATCTCCACCAGGCCTACGGAAGCGCCCTTTTTACCGGCGATTTCGATAGGGGTGTCAGATGGCACGGTCAGGAGTTTGCGGAGCACATCCGTCATTGTCTTCCCGAGGAAAGCTGAGACGATTGCCGGAGGGGCTTCCCCACCGCCGAGGCGGTGCTCGTTCGTCGCGGAACCCACGCTTGCCTTGAGAAGGGAGTTATGCTTCTGCACGGCGGCCAGGACATTCACGAAGAAAGTGACGAACTGAAGGTTGCCGTTGGCGTCTTTGCCAGGGGCAAGGAGCGGAGTGCCGGTGTCGGTGCCCAGCGACCAGTTGTTGTGCTTGCCGGAACCGTTGATGCCCTCGAACGGCTTTTCGTGGAAAAGGACCACGAAACCGTGCTTGCGCGCGACGGTGTTCATCACGTTCATCATCATCTGGTTCTGGTCGTTGGCGAGATTGGCTTCGCCGTAGATAGGCGCAAGTTCGAACTGGTTAGGAGCGACCTCGTTGTGGCGGGTCTTGAGAGGGATGCCGAGCTTGTAGCCCGCTATCTCGATGTCACGCATGAATGCGGCCACGCGAGATGGAATGGCTCCGAAATAGTGGTCATCAAGCTGCTGGTTCTTCGATGCAGCGTGCCCCATAAGGGTACGGCCGGAGAGCATAAGGTCCGGGCGAGCAGCGAAGAGGTCCTCGTCCACGAGGAAGTATTCCTGCTCCCATCCGAGGTAGGAGAAAACCTTCTTGACCTTCGGATTGAAGAGCTTGCAGATAGGAAGCGCGGCTTCCGTAACTGCCTTGATTGATTTCTTGAGAGGGGTCTTGTAGTCCAGGGCTTCGCCTGTGTAGGAAATGAAGACTGTCGGGATACAGAGGGTGTCATCCTGGATGAATACGGGAGATGTCGGATCCCAGGCGGTATAGCCGCGCGCCTCGAAAGTGGCGCGTATGCCTCCGTTCGGGAAGGACGATGCGTCCGGCTCCTGCTGGACGAGTGACTTGCCGTCAAAGGATTCTATCATCCCGCCCTTGCCGTCATACTCCATAAAGGAATCGTGCTTTTCGGCGGTGCCTTCGGTAAGTGGCTGGAACCAGTGGGTGACGTGTGTCACACCGTGTTCCAGTGCCCAGGTTTTCATTCCTGCGGCGACCAGATCTGCGGTCTTGCGGTCCAGCGCCCCACCGTTGTCAATGCAATTGACAAGCCTCTCGAACGTCTTCGCGTCGAGATATTTCTGCATCTTGTCTCTGTTGAATACGAGCTCCCCGAAGTATTCGGACACCTTTTCCGCCGGAATGTCAACCGACACGGCTTTCTTCTTGAAGGCATCCTGAACAACGTCAAATCTTAACCTGCTCATTCGATCTCCTTATATGTAAACTAACTAACCGACGACCAATATACGAAAAAAGTCGCAAATGACACGACCCCGGTGCCAAAATCTTTTATGATGAAGATTCACTTCGGCTTGATAAAAGACGATACTTGTCAGAACAGTTTTCTGTCCGTGACGATTCTGACCAGTTCAGCAGAATTCGAGGCGCCGAAAGTTGCGAAGAGCTTTTTCTTGTACCACTTTATAGTTTCCTGGCTGAGGCCAAGGGCGGAGGCGACGTCAGCGTTCGTGTAGCCTTTGGAAATAAGGTCCACGATTTCTTTTTCCCGTGGTTTCAGAACAGGTTCGTTCCCTGCCCGGACAGGTCTGATGGCATCTATGGTCTCCTCCAGAACCTCTGAAAATTCCGAATTCTCCCGAGCCGTCTGTTTCAGCCTTTTCTGCGAGTGGATAATGGCGCCGCCCAGCACGAGCACGGCCACCAGGAGCGAGATGATGGCCAGCATCCGTTTCTTTTGAAGTTCCAATACCTGTTGGGTATAATCCAGGCTTTCAATCCTATTAAGGAGTTCTTCGTCTTCGTGATCAGCAAAATACTTGTTTGCTTCATTCAGAAAACGGATTGCCTTGTTGGTCTTGCCGGCCTCCAGATAAAGGCCGCCCAATCCCTTGCAGGAACCGGCCACCAACAGGGAATCCCCGGCAAGTTTTGCATATTCCAGACTCCTGAGAGCATATTCTTTCGCCTCCTTGAATCTGCCCGCTTCACGCATCGTCGTTCCCATATTGCCATACAGCACGGAATTGCTGCTATCCCACCCGTATTTGTCGAACAACGCCCCCGCCTTCGAGTAATACTCCATCGCCAGTTCAGTGCTGTCCTGGATGCTGTACAAATTGCCAAGCGTACCGTACATCAGCGACAATGCGTCATCCTTGTCCCTCTGGGTGTATGTATCAAATCCATCCGCGCCATCCTCTATCAGTGTCATTTTTTCTATGGAGTCCATGGCAAGCCCGTAATAGAACGCGGCGCTGTCATACTTTTCTTTTGCCCAGAAAATCTGTCCGATGACCTTGGAGGCACTCTGCACGGATTCATACCAGTCCATACGTTGCGAAATGCCCAGAAGCATACGCGCATAGTACTCGCACTTAACCGAATTGGTATTCACGAAACCGTACATCAGGTCATCAAGATCGTTCGCAACACTTTTCAGTTCAGTTTCGCCAGCAGCGGCAATGTCTGCGGCGGTCCATCCGGCCATGACGGTTTCAAGAGAATCAACGTTATGGAAACGGTGGTCGGAATAGGCGTAAGTCCGAATGCTTATACAAACGGAAGCAAGAAGGAACAAAAGCAACTTTCTCATATCACAAATATAAAGATAATATGCCAAAGCACCCGTATGGGTGGCGTTCAGAGGCCGCCACCCACCCGAACGGGGGGTGCATTTCTGCGACGTGTCCGTTAGATTTGTAAATCTGAAAATGCATTCGGGAATACATATCCCGAACTAAAAACCAATAGCTGTATGAAAAAAGTACTTACTATCGTCGCGGCGCTTGCACTGATATGCTCAAGCGCAAATGCACAGGGCTTCCTTGAAAAACTCGGGCAGAGAGCACTCGACAGAGCAGCATCCAGAACAGAATCAGCAGCAGACAGAGCCGTTGACAGAGCATTCGATGCAGTAGAAGGGTTGTTCACCAACGATGACAATAATGACAACGATCCCGAGGACAACCAGCAGAGCCAGCAAATCCAGCAGAGCCAGCAGACTGCCAGATCAGGTGGCTGGACCTGCCCTGAATGCGGAGCAACCGGTAACACCGGCAACTTCTGCGAAAGCTGCGGCGCAAAGAAGCCCGGCAGTCAAGCTGCATCAGCACCTGCATCGTCTGCTGCATCAGCCGCTGCATCAACACCCAATGCCTCTATCACCACTTCCAAGAGTGATTTCGTTCAGGGCTCCGTTGTCTTGTTTGAGGACAATTTCACAAACGAACGCACAGGGGAATTTCCGAGCAAATGGGAGATCGATTACGGCGATGTCCAGATTGCGGTAGTCGGTGACCGCATCGTCCCTAAATTTGATGGTGAGGCTATGATTTACCCTCTGATTGACAAGGACCCGGAAAACTATCTTCCGGATGTATTCACTCTCGAATGGGATATGTATATGGCCAGGAATTGCCCTGGTGAAATTTATGGCTTCAATATTTTCCTCGATTCTCCAGATGCACGCAGTACGGTTACTATTTCTTATGTTCCGGATGGCGGAAGTCTCGTCAACTGGTACTGTGAGAAAGCAGGAAAAAGGGGAGTAACCGAAGGAAGTGCAGTGGATTCAAAAACGAATATCAAGGCCGGCGGTTGGAACCATTTTGCCATTTCATTCAACGAACGTGCTTTCAAATTCTATGTCAACGATGTACGTGTAGTCAATATCCCGAACATGGAGGCTCCGAAATGTTTCAAGTTCGAATATGTAAACAGCCACGATTATCCTTACTGCTGCATATCCAATGTCCGTCTGGGCGCGGGAGCAGTCGAACTCTATGCACGTAATGCTTCCGATCTTACAGCAGTGGAGAAATCAATGCAGGAAACCGGCAAGTTCGTGACCAACAACATTCTCTTCGAAACAGGCAAGGCCACTCTCAAGCCGGAATCAATGACTGATATCCAGGCTGTTGCAGACTATATGAAGAAGAATCCTTCAGTACGCTTCGAGGTACAGGGCCACTGCGACAACCAGGGCTCCGACAAGGTCAATGACCCACTCAGCCAGCAGCGCGCCGAAACCATCGTCGCCGAACTGGTAAAACTTGGTGTCGATGAGTGGAACCTCCGCGCAGTAGGCAAGGGAAGCCACGAACCTGTAGCAGACAACAAGACCGAAGAAGGCCGTGCAAAGAACCGCCGTGTAGAATTCATTAAGAAATAGCATATGAAAAGAGTATATGAACTGGTGCTTGCCGTCATTCTGCTCGTTGTCAGCACAACCTTATATGCTCAGTCAGAAAATATATATGATCAGACAGAAAGGCTGACCGGACTGCCTGAAAACTATCCTGAAGATGAGGAGGAGGGCCTGCCTTTTTCAAGCTGCCCCTCAGAACCGTTATTTTCATATCACGCGCTCATATATATTGAAAACGATCTGGGCATTACCAGGGGTGAGACATATTGGGATGCCGGTACCGGGAACAGATACACAATGACCCAGGCTCCCGGCAAGGAACCGAGCATAAGTTATATCATTGACGGAATCTGTTATATGAGTTTCGGCCCACAGAAGAAATTCATCAAGACTCCGGTTGGCCAGCTGGGGTCTGATGCCGCCACAAGGAACGGACTTCTAGGTGCAGATGTCATCTCGGACAAAAAGGCCGTTGTAGCGTCATCCGATATAATCAATTACAAAGGCCGTGTCGCCGTATCCCAAGCCATTGAGCTATCATCGACATTAAACTTCGGTTTGGGTTCCGAGACAAACACGACCTATAAAGTTATTGATTGCGAGACAGGTATCATCCTTGAGGGCGATATGCCAAAGACTGAATACCACGGCATATCCATCGGTCATCAGCCTGCAAGCGTTTTCGAGCTTCCTGAAGGATACGAGATTGTCGATTTACAGGAAAGCGGAGGCTTTATGGGCCTTAGTACAGGCAAGTCCCAGACACAGAATACCAAGGATATCGAAAATGCCGCCAACAGCATTTTTGATGCCATCCAGAAGGCCAGGGAAGAAGTGAAGAAATTCCAAAAATAATATTCTGACATATACGTGAAAAGCCTCTCCTCAGAATTGAGGGGAGGCTTTTCATCAAGTGTTTCCTTCTATTATACGATTCCGGAAAATCCGAGGAAAGCCATCGCCATAATGCTGACGGTTATCAGCGCGATAGGCAGGCCGCGGAAGGACTTCGGGACATTGTTCATTGCAAGGTGCTCACGCAGACCGGCGAAGAGAATCATCGCAAGGCCATAACCGAGAGCGGTTGCAAAAGCATAAACCGTAGCCTCTCCGAGATTGAGCATATGGGCCTCGCCGCCGAAGGTGAATTCCTTGGTGACGACGGTCAGGGCAACGCCGAGAACCGCGCAGTTGGTGGTGATCAGAGGAAGGAAGATGCCGAGGGCCTGATAAAGGCTCGGGCTGATCTTCTTAAGCACGATCTCAACCATCTGGACAAGGGCCGCAATCACGAGGATGAAGGCGATTGTCTGGAGGAACTCAAGCTTGAAAGGCACGAGGAGATACTGGTTGATGAGATATGTAACTACAGTCGCAAGGGTGATGACGAAGCATACGGCTCCGGACATACCCGTCGCGGTTGAGAGCTTGTTGGAAACGCCAAGGAACGGACAGATGCCGAGGAACTGAGCGAGCAGGATATTGTTTACGAATATCGCTGAGACGATGATAAGCAGGAATTCCATAATTACTTCTTGGCTAAGAATTTATTGAACAATACCATAAGATAGCCCAGCACAAGGAATGCGCCCGGAGCCATAACGAAAGCAAGGATACCGTCGCCGGCGATGAACTTCCACCCGAAGACGGAGCCGGAGCCGAGTATCTCGCGGACTATGCCGATAACGGTAAGCGAGAGAGTAAAGCCGAGGCCTATCCCGATGCCGTCCAGTGCAGAATCGACAACACTGTTCTTGTTGGCGAATGCCTCTGCGCGTCCGAGGACGATGCAGTTCACGACGATAAGCGGAATGAAGAGGCCGAGGGTCTCGTAAACGTCAGGCACGAATGCCTGCATCGCAAGCTGGAGCACTGTTACGAAGGTAGCGATGACCACGATGTAAACCGGGATGCGCACCTTGTCCGGAACCACCGGAGCGATGAGGGAGATGAAGATATTTGAGAGGATGAGCACGAACATTGTCGCAAGACCCATCTCAAGACCGTTCATTGCAGAAGTTGTGGTTGCAAGTGTAGGGCACATACCCAGCACGAGCACGAACGTAGGGTTGTCCTTGATGAAACCCTTGGTGATCAGGGAAAGCTTACTCATTTGTCTGTCCTCCTTCCACTATTTTATTGTAAACCTCAACCGCATTCGCGATTGCAAGTGTGTAGGCGCGCGAAGTGATCGTCGATGCTGTGATGGCATCCACATCACCCCCGTCCTTCTTGACTGCAAGTTTTCTGGACGCCGGATCCCAGTTCTGGAACTGGCCGAGGAACTTGGTATCAGTCTGACACTTTGCGCCAAGACCCGGGGTCTCGCTGTGCGAGAGGACCTTTGTGTTGTGTACGATGCCTTCGGAGTTCACGCCGACCATAACGCTCAGAGGGCCGCCGAAACCGGAGACCTGTGAGATGATGGCATAGCCTGCGCCGGGAGCCTGATAGTAATTGTAGTTGACTCCGCCAACCTCGATCGATGAAGCGACTGCGTCGCCTTCGAATGCAGGAAGAACCATCGCGATGGTCTTGTTGGTCTTCTCGACCTGAGCCGCATCGATCGGCTCCTTGGTCATTGCATATGTCCCCGCAAGAAGTGCCGAGCAGATAAGGCAGACCACCGACAGGCAGAGGACCATGTTCAAAAGTGTAGATTTAGCTGCCATATCTATGCCCTCCCGTATTTTTTCTGGTGAATCTTATTGAGCAGAGGCACTGCGCAGTTCATGATGAGAATTGCGAATGACATACCCTCCGGATACGAGCCGAAGTAGCGTATCATCATGACGATGACGCCTATGCCTATACCATATATTATACCGCCGAGGGTGCTCATTGGCGATGTGACATAGTCTGTCGCCATAAAGCAGGCTCCGAGGATCAAACCTCCGGTAAGCAGGTTGAATGCAGGACCGGTAAAGGTTGAAGGGTCACATAGGTAGAATATTCCTGATATGACTATGACGGTTCCGAAAATGCTGAGCGGTATCCAAGGCTTGATGACCTTGCGCACAAGGAGATAAACGAAACCGGCAAGCAGGGCAATCACCGAAATCTCGCCGGCCGAGCCGCCGATATCCATAAACATCCTGTGCACCTCAGGATATCCCAGCGCCTGGAGGGCTTCCATTCCGCCCTCACCATAAACGCCGAGAAGGGTCGCTCCGGATATGGCATCAGTTGAATGGATGAATCCCGGTGCGGCTGTCCAGTCGGTCATCTGCTGAGGGAAAGAAATCAGCAGGAAAACACGGCCCGCGATGGCAGGGTTGAACAGATTCTGTCCGAGTCCGCCAAAGGTCATCTTTACGACTCCGATTGCGAAGAGGGCTCCGAGGAACACTATCCACCATGGCGTGGTGGACGGAAGGTTCATCGCGAGAAGCAGACCGGTGACCATTGCCGCACTGCCGCAGAAAACGCCTTCTCTCTTCAGCATAAACTTGGTGATAAACCACTCGATAAGCACGCAGGAAACCACGCTGACAGCGAGGATGAGGAGCTCCGACCATCCATAGAAGAGAACGGAGACCACGATCGCAGGCAACAGAGCCAGGCAGACGTCACCCATCAGGGAAGAAGTGGTGCGCGGCGCGTGGATGTGCGGATTAGGTGATACTAAATATTTATCCATAGTTCAACTTTTTTACTTTTTTTCTGCCGCCGCAGCTTCAGCAGCCGCCTTTGCCGCTGCAGCGCGTGCACGGATGACACCCATTACCTGTCCCTTGCCCTGACGGATGTAGTCAAGGAGAGGGATGAATGCAGGACAACTGTAAAGACAGCAGCCGCACTCGATGCAATCCTGAGCCGCATTCTTCTCCAGGCCCTCTATGTCCCCTGCCTTGTACAGCCTGTTCAGGAGGAACGGCTCAAGGCCCATAGGGCAGGCATCCGCACAGCGTCCGCAGCGGATGCAGTCGCCTTCGGCGTGACGCTTGGTAGCGGCCTCAGACAGATAGAGGATGGATGAAGAACCCTTGACGGTAGCTGCGTCAAGATTTGCGATGGCCTTACCCATCATCGGGCCGCCGCTGATAAGTTTCGCGGCACCCTCAGGAACTCCGCCGGCATATTCAGCGATATATGAAAGCGGCATTCCGATACGGAAAAGATAATTATGCTGCTTCTCAACCGGCAGGCAGTCGCCTGTGATGGTGAGGGTATTCGTGATGAGAGGCTTGTTCTTCTGGACGGCCTCATAAACAGCAAGAGATGTTGCAACGTTCTGAACGACTGCACCGACGTCAATCGGCAGACCGCCTGACTTGACCTGACGGTGCATCACAGCATCAATGAGCTGCTTTTCACCGCCCTGCGGATAACGCTTCTTAAGGGTTGCCACGGTAATATCGGAATATCCGAGCTCAGCAACGGCGGATTTCATGATCTTTATGGCCTCCGGCTTGTTCTCTTCGATACCGATGACACACTTGCAGCCGCCAAGCACTTTCTGCATTATGGCTGCACCTACTGCTATCTCCTTCGGATGCTCAACGAGAATGCGGTAGTCGCTGGTAAGATAAGGCTCGCATTCCGCACCATTTATGATAAGGCACTCAGCCACCTTGCCGGGAGCCGGATTGAGCTTGACATGTGTCGGGAAAGTCGCACCACCGAGACCTACGACGCCGCAGGCCTTGATCTTGTCAAGAATGGCGGCCTTGTCGTCAGGGATTGCGGTAACAAGGTCGTTTGAAAGGTCTATTGACTCGTCCCACTCGTCACCCTCGACGGCAATCTCGATATGGGTCATATTGTTGCCTGCGATATCCTTGCGCGGGCCTATGCTCTTGACGGTTCCTGACACAGGAGAATGCACGAACGCGGAAATGAATCCGCCAGGTTCGGCAATGACCTGGCCAACCTTGACGCTTGCCCCCACCTCCACTACCGGCTTTGCCGGAGCGCCGAGGTGCTGCGCCATCGAAACATATACTGTCTGAGGCAATGGGAGGACCTCGATGGCCTTCTCACGCGCCAGTTTGCTGTCATTAGGGTGGACACCACCCATTGAGAATGTAATCTTACTCATTTGTGACCTCCTTCTTTACTTCCGGGGCAGCGGCCGGCTTAGGCGGCAGCACCGGGAAATTCACGGCATGGATGGCACCTGTAGGACATTCTGCAACGCACTTCTTGCAAAGCTTGCACTTCGTGAAGTCAATGTAGCAGAGGTTGTCCTCTATTGTGATGGCCTCGTGCGCACAGACCTTTGCACACTTGCCGCAACCGATGCAGGCTGCGGAGCAGGCCTTGCGGGCAACGCCGCCCTTGTCCTTGTTGACGCAGGAGACGAACACGCGCATCGAGCGCGGACCCTTGTTGCGGAGTTCGATGATATGCTTAGGACAAACCTTCACGCAGGAACCGCAGGCGGTGCATTTCGCCTCGTCCACTACCGGCAGCCCGGTCTCCGGATCCATACTGAGGGCTCCGAACGGGCAGGCCTCCACACAATCGCCGCAGCCGAGGCAACCGAACGCACAGCCGGTGTCACCGCTGTAAAGTGCTGCCTTCACCTTGCATGACGGAGCGCCGTCATAGGCATTGGTGCGGGGACGGTTGGCGCAGGTGCCGTTGCAACGGACAACCGCCACCTGCGGTGCTTTCTCCTTGACTTCATAGCCGAGGATGGCCGCAACCTTCTTCATTACCTCATTACCTCCCACAGGGCAGTAGTTGTTGTCGAGATTCGGCGCTTTCACCGCGGCATCCGCAAAAGCCCGGCAGCCTGCGAATCCGCAGCCGCCGCAGTTGGCTCCCGGCATAACCTTCTCGACCTCGTCGATGCGGGGGTCTTCCTCAACCTTGAACTTTTTCGCCACCCAGAAAAGGACGAGGGCAAGCAGGAGGCCGAGGGCAGTCAATATCACTATGGTCCAAATGATAGTGTCTGTCATAGTTTTTCGATGTTAAAGATATATTCGTTTTGAAGTTTTTTCCTGAAAAGCCATATCACCAGATAGTAGAGAGCGACGGCTCCGATGGCGGAAAGACCCGCCGTCAGTTCGCTCACGCCTGCCGCGTGCAAGCCCAGAAGCACTGCAAGCAGGACGAAAAGCGGCACCACGTATGCAATCCAAACGGCCTTCAAGCCCATAGTGGCCTTGAGCTGGACATTGACTTCCTCACCCGGTTCGAAAGGAATCCATCCGCGGGTCGGAACCACTATCTGCTTGGTCTTGGATTCGGAAAGCGTACAGAGTGACTTCGCGTGACAGGCGCTGCAGGCCGACTCTGAGATGATGTCGACAGTCGTGAACTCGGGCGTGATGTCAACTATCCTGCCCCTGTGTGATACTATGCTACTCGAACTCATTGTTCATTGCAGAATCAAAGGTCATTGAAGATGCCCTGACATCCAAAGCGTCATCCATCTCTATGAACTTGACCTGCTCGCTCTTGAAGAGCATATCGATATCGCAGGTTTCACCGTTGCGGTGCTTTGCGATGATGATCTGGGTCTTTTCCTTGTCTTCAGGATTGTCGCTCAGACCGATGTAATCCGGACGGTGGATGAACAGGACCATATCTGCATCCTGCTCGATCGAACCGGATTCACGGAGGTCGGAGAGCTGAGGCTTGCCGCCGCCACCCTGGCGCTGCACGGCCTGGCGGGACAACTGTGAAAGTGCGATGATAGGCACTTCCAGCTCCTTGGCTGTCGCCTTGAGGGTACGGGAGATTGCCGCAACCTCCTGCTCGCGCATGCCCTTCAGCTCGGAAGGTCCCTGCATCAGCTGGAGATAGTCGACAATGATCAGGCGCACCTGCTTGTTCTTGACCAGATTCTTGGCTTTCGTACGGAATTCCATCAGCTGGAGTCCCGGAGTGTCATCAATATAGAGTGGTGCCTTTGAAAGGGCTTTCAGTTTATACTCAAGCTGCTCCCACTCGAACTGTTCGAGCTTCACGCCGCCCTTGATCTTGTCCGGACTCAGACCCGACTCTGTGGTCATAAGTCGCTTG
This sequence comes from Bacteroidia bacterium, assembly GCA_030537315.1. GTDB lineage: Bacteria > Bacteroidota > Bacteroidia > Bacteroidales > UBA932 > Cryptobacteroides. The sequence goes on along the minus strand of JAUNNZ010000004.1, from coordinate 42,429 downwards.
GCAAGCTGGATGGCTGACATTTCAAGGGAGAAGAACGCGACCGGCATATGGTGGTCAACGGCAGCGTTGCGGGCGAGGTTCAGCGAGAACGCTGTCTTACCGACCGAAGGGCGGGCGGCAAGGATGATGAGATCCGACTTCTGCCAGCCCATTGTGATCCTGTCGATGCTGACGAAACCGGACGGAACTCCGTTCAGGCCGGTATTGTCCTGCATCTTCTCGATGTCGGACATGGCACTGTTGATCACGGACCCTATGTCCTGGACCTCCTTGCGGACATTGCTCTGAATGGCGTTGAATACCTTGGTCTGAGCCTTGTCGATGAGTTCGTCAACCTTTATGGAATCATCGTAGGAGTCGCGGAGGATATCATACGAGGCCGTGATGAGATCACGCTGGATAGTCTTCTGCTTGAGGATTTTGATATAGTACTCGATGTGGGCCGCCGAGCCAACCTTCTCGGAGAGGTTCGCGAGGACGACGGCGCCGCCGACGGTCTCGAGATTTCCTTTCTCCTTGAGCTTGTTGCTCACGGTGATGATGTCCACCGAGACGTGTTCGTTGACCAGCGAGGACATTGCCTCGAAGATCATCTTGTGCTTGGGATCGTAGAAACAGGACGCGTTGAGCTCCTCCATCGCCTCGTCCACGCAGGACGGCTCGAGGAGCATCGCACCAAGCACGGCTTCCTCGACATCGATGGCCTGAGGGGGCTTGTTGCCCATCTCAAGGCCGAGATTGTCGAGATTGACCGGCTGGTCCTTTTTGCGCGGAGAGCGCGGTTTCTGCTGATCCGCCATAGGGAATTACTGCTCAGGGTTTACGATGATGCGGCCGCAGTGCTCGCAGATGACGAGCTTCTTGCAGGAAGCGATGTCGATGAGGCGCTGCGGAGTGATGGTGCTGAAGCAGCCGCCGCAGGCTTCCTCGTTGTAAACCGGAACCACAGCAAGGTGGTTGCATACGCTGGAGCGGATACGGTCATATGCGCTGAGGGTGCGCTCGTCGATCTTTGCGGCACAGGCATCTCTCTTCTCACGGAGCAATGCCTCTTCCTTGGAAGTGGACTCGACGATTGTTGAAAGTTCTTCCTTCTTCGCTGCAAGGTCGTCCTCGCGGGTGGCGATCTTGTCGCTCAGGCGCTCAAGCTCAGCCTTCTTGTCCTCGATGGCTTCGCGGGCTTCGCCGATGTGCTTCTCGGCAATGGCACGGAGGAGGCCCTGGTTCTCGAGTTCCTTGTTGATGGAATCGTACTCACGGCTGTTGGAGATGTTCTCGAGCTGGCCGCGATACTTTTCGATGTCGGCATCGAGGTCAACGATCTGCTGCTTGGCCTCTTCAATGTTCTGGTTGAAGCCTTCGATGATCTGCTCGATGTGAGTGTACTTGGCCTTGAGGCCCGCTAATTCGTCTTCGAGCACTGCAACCTCTGCAGGGAGCTCGCCGCGAAGCTGTACAAGCTCTTCGATAGCGTTGTCAGCTTTCTGAAGTTCATAAAGGACTTTGAGTTTCTCCTGGGTGCTCTGTTCGGTTTCTGCAAATGACTTCTGCAGGGAGACGAAGGTTTCGCGCTCATCGATAGGAGTCTGAACTTTTGTGATTTTCTTGGTGGTAGCCATATCTAAACTAAAAATTTGAATCTGGTTTGTGCTTACGCGTGCGCTCGCGCGGGGCAAACGGACTGCAAAGGTAACTAATTATTTCGTTTTACAACGAATTTTTTATCTCCACCAGCTGGGCTCTGATGGATTTGAGCGAATCGATGGCCCTGACGCTGCCGCTGACGGAGGCTCTTTCACCAGAAAGATGGTTTGCCGCACCTTCAAGGGACATACCTTTGTCCTTGACAAGGAAATGGATCTGCTTCAACGTTTCTATGTCATCCTTGGTGTACTGACGGTTCCCCTTTGCCGTGCGCTGTGGCTTGATGAACCTGGAGAAATAGTTTGACCAGAACCTGACCAGAGAGATGTTCTCATCAAGGATTCCGGCAACTTCGCCGATAGAGTAAAACAGTTTTTCCATATCTAGTTAATCCATTGATTGCAAAGTATTTGTGGCCATATAAAGGAAGTTGGCATATTCCGCCGGAGCCACTGTCGCGAAAAGGTAGTTGACCGGGTCCTCCACCTGCTCGTTGCGGCGCACCTCGTAGTGAAGATGTGGTGAAGAAGATTTGCCCGACATTCCGACGGTGCCTATCTTCTGCCCCGCCTCTACCTTCTGTCCTACCTGCACGTCCACCTGCTCCAGGTGATTGAACTTCGTGGTAAAACCTCCTTGATGGGAAATGACGACATAACGGCCCGCAGACCTGTTGTTCCCGCAGTCGGAAACCACTCCCGCCCCGGTCGCATAAACCTCTGTGCCTCGCAGAACGATGAAATCCATCCCGTTGTGATAAACATACGCCTTGAGGAACGGGCTCATCTTGCGTCCGGTAGAAGCTCCGATCTGAGGGTAGGAAACGTCCTTGACAGGCATAGTCATCGGAGGTGTGACGAAATTGGAATCCGATATTGAATTGAATATCTTCTCGAAAGCCGCGTCAACATCGCGGCTGCGTTCCATAAGCATCTGCGACTTCGCCTTCGTATAAGATTCCAGCCTGTAGTCCGGGATCGTATCACTTGCGTAGAGGAAATCAAGTGTCGAAATAGGGTCGACATTCGGTGCGTTGGAATGGAAGACTTGTTCGTAGATTTCGTTGTCCTTGTATTGAAGGCCCGCGATCACGTCCTCCAGGAGTTTTTCCTTCGGACTCAGGGTCGGGAAAATCTTCTCGTACATCTTGTTCTCACGATAGAGGATTTTCTCCTCCTTGGTGCTGTAAAACAAGGCAACAGCAGCATAAATGAGAACCGTGGCCGTCAAGGATGCAAGAATCATCAGCAGGACACGCTTGATAAGCCTCCAGGTCTGAGCGCCGGCTTTCCTGAACGTGAAATTCCCGGGGTCGAACTCGAACTTGTGATCACTCATCGCTCATCCTCCTTCTGCGGAGAAGCTCCGTAGTGCTGGACTTCCTGTCCGCCGCAAGTTCGCCGCGACGCTCAGTCATCGCCTTGTATTCATCGACAGGCATGTTGATGTCCATATACTTCATAGGGTCAACCCTGTTGCCCCTGTACTCGACTTCATAATGAAGGTGAGGGCCTGTTGACTTGCCGGTATTTCCGACTTCTCCAATCTTGTCACCTCTATGCACGGTGACACCCTCCTTTACCAGCATCACGCTCAAATGGGCATATCTCGTCTTGTATCCGTATCCGTGATTGATCACGATCTCATTTCCATAGCCTCCGAACTGTGATTTGGCCTTTTCAACGATGCCGTCGCCGGTAGCATAGACCGGGTTGCCGCGCTCGCTCGCAAAATCCTGGCCGGTATGGTTTTCGTGCCCGCCATAGACAGGGTCGCGACGCCCGCCGAACGGGCTGGAAAGATGGAACGTGCCGGGGGCAGGGAGCAGGGGCGGAACACTTGGAACACAGGAAAGCATATCGCCCGCTCCCGCCGAGTACTGCGCGACTTCGTCCAGAGCCTGGCTCTGGACATAGGTGCGCTTGGTCATCATGTCGATCCTGCGTATCGTGGACTTGAGATCCGCATTTGCGCCGAAGCGGTCAAGATATTCGTATCTGTTTATGCCGCCGAAACCGGCCCTCTTGATCTCATCCGGGACCTCTGACAAGCCGAAAATGGAACGGTAAACGTGATCATCCCTGTCCTCGATGCCGGTAAGAGTCTGGTCATAAAGGTCAAGCTGACGGTCAAGGAGGACCATCTTGGACTCCCACTCGGCGTGTTTTTTCTTCAGGGCCGCCGTCTTGGGGAGATCCCAACCGAAAACTGAGGTGTAAAGCCAGAAATACAGACAGACCAGACCCGCTGTCGCGATTACCTGAATAGCCGCATCAAGGTACTTGAAACCCTTTGGCTCAAGCTTTTCCTCATACAGGAGGGTGTCAGGATTGTAGTGGTATCTGGTTATCCGTTTTTGCATTGGAGGGCAAATATACTCATTTTTCGCAAATTACGAACCCTCATCTAAAGTGCGCGCGCGTATTTTATATTTAGACCAAAAATGACTACTTTTGTGAGATATATCAACGTGAAATAAATATAAATAATTCAAGCATATGACTTCCAAAGAAATCCGTCAGAAATTTCTTGACTATTTCGCTTCTAAAAAGCACACGATTGTGCCTTCAGCTCCAATGGTCGTAAAGAACGACCCTACATTGATGTTCACAAACGCCGGAATGAACCAGTTCAAGGATATCTTCCTCGGCAATGCCGGCGCAAAATTCTATAGGGCCGCCGACTCCCAGAAGTGCCTCCGCGTGAGCGGCAAGCACAATGACCTCGAAGAGGTCGGTCACGACACCTACCATCACACGATGTTCGAGATGCTCGGCAACTGGAGCTTCGGCGACTACTTCAAGAAGGAAGCCATCGACTGGGCCTGGGAACTTCTCACCGAGGTCTACAAGATTGACAAGTCACTCCTCTATGCCACAGTGTTCGAAGGATCGGAAGAGGACGGTACCGCTATGGACACCGAAGCCAAGGAAGCCTGGCTCAAGCACCTTCCTGAGGACCACATCATCCTTGGCAACAAGCATGACAACTTCTGGGAAATGGGAGACACCGGCCCTTGCGGTCCTTCTTCCGAAATCCATATCGATATCCGCACAGAAGAAGAAAAGAAGGCATCCGGCATCCCTGGCCGCGACCTCGTCAACCAGTCAGACCCGCACGTAATCGAAATCTGGAACCTCGTGTTCATGGAAATGGAGCGCAAGGCCGACGGCCATCTCGAGATGCTCCCTGCCAAGAACATCGACACCGGTATGGGCTTCGAGCGCCTCTGCGCCGTGCTTCAGGGCAAGAACAGCAACTACGACACCGACGTATTCTCAGGAATGCTCGCCAAGATAGGCGAAATTTCAGGCCACAAATACGGTGAGGGCAAGGACACCGACGTCGCGATGCGCGTTATCGCGGACCACATCCGCGCCATCAGCTTCTCGATCGCCGACGGCCAGCTGCCGGGCAACGTCAAGGCCGGCTACGTCATCCGCCGCATCCTTCGCCGCGCAGTCCGCTACGGTTACACCTTCCTCGGTCTCGCCGAGCCATTCCTCTGCCGTCTCGTACCTCAGCTCATCGAGGATATGGGCGAAGCATATCCTGAGCTCGCCAGCCAGCAGAAACTCATCGAGTCTGTCATCCGCGAAGAGGAAATGGCATTCCTCCGCACTCTCGACCGCGGTATCAGGTTCCTCAGCGAATACATGTCATCGCACCAGGGCGGGAGCGACAAGATGGTTGACGGTGTAGATGCATTCACTCTCTACGACACCTATGGATTCCCTATCGACCTTACTCAGCTCATCGCCTCCGAAAACGGCTTCACAGTCGACATGGACGGGTTCAACGTCGAACTCCAGAAACAGAAGGAGCGCGCACGCAATGCCACCGCCAACGAATTCGGCGACTGGGAGGAATATTTCCCGGGCGAGAGCAAGTTCATCGGCTACGACAAGACCGAAGTGATCAACGCCAAACTCCTCAAGCAGCGCACCGTCGTCCAGAAGAACAAGGAAATGCTGCAGCTCGTCTTCAACAAGACCCCGTTCTACGGAGAAATGGGCGGCGAGGTCGGTGACACCGGCTACATCGTTTCCGCTGATGGCGAACAGATAAAGATCCTCAACACCGTCAAGGACAACAACCTTACCGTGCACATCGCAGAGCGCCTGCCAAAGAACTGCCACGGTGTGTTCACACTTGTTGTGGATGCGGAACGCCGCCAGCAGATCGCCAACAACCATAGCGCAACCCACCTCCTCGACCAGGCACTCCGTGAAATCCTTGGAAGCCACGTCGAGCAGAAGGGTTCATACGTCTGCGAAAAGAATCTCCGCTTCGACTTCTCACACTTCGAGAAGCTCTCAGAGGAGCAGATAGCAGCTGTCGAAGCCCGCGTGAACGAACTCATCCGCGAGGACATCGCCCTTGAGGAAAACCGCAACGCAACTATGGAGCAGGCCCGCGAAATGGGCGCCATCGCCCTCTTCGGCGAGAAGTACGGCGAGTTCGTACGCGTCGTCAAGTTCGGCCCGAGCGTCGAGCTCTGCGGCGGTTGCCACACCAGGGCGACCGGCACCATCGGTCTCTTCAAGATCCTCAGCGAAAGCGCGATAGCAGCCGGCGTACGCCGTATCGAGGCGGTCACCGGGGTCGGCGCCGCCGAATATGTCATCGGCCTTGAGAGTACCATCAAGGAGGCGAAGGGAATGCTCGGCAACCCTCAGAACTTCATCAGCGCACTCCAGCACCTCATCGAGCAGAACGCCGCCTACAAGAAGCAGGCAGACGAAGACGAGGCAAAGAGAGCAAGGCACCTTGCAGAAGAGTTCGCAAAGACCGCAGAACTCGTCGGCGGAGTCAAACTCGTCAAATACACCGACAGCCACCGCAACCCTGTTCTTGTACGCACGATCATCACGCTTATGCAGAAGGACCAGGAAAATATGGCAGTCGTCGGAGCATTCGAGTTCGAGGGCAAGCCTAACCTCGTGCTTATGTATACCAAGGACCTCGTCGCCGCAGGCAAGAATGCCGGTCAGGATATCCGCAATGCCGCCAAGTTCATCCAGGGCGGCGGCGGCGGACAGCCGGGATTCGCAAGCGCTGGCGGCAAGGACACATCCGGCCTCAAGGCCGCTCTTGACGCCCTGACCGAAGCGGCAACGAAATAGACATCCTCAGTGAAGAAGCTCGACAAGTTCATATTGAAGGCATTCATAGGACCGTTCGTAGCGGTCCTGCTTGTCGTAGTCTTCGTACTGATGATGGATTTCCTGTGGATCTACATCGACGAACTCGTCGGCAAGGGCCTGGGACTTCGCGTCATCCTCGAGTTCCTGATGTGGGGAGCCTGCACCATCCTGCCACTTGCGCTGCCTCTGGCAACGCTTCTATCATCGATGATGGTGATCGGCCAGATGGCTGAAAACAACGAACTGCTGGCCATACGCTCGGCCGGCGTGTCGTTCGGCCGCGTGCTCGTCCCCCTCACAATAGCGTCATTAATCATCAGCGTCGGAGCATATTTTGCCGGCAACGACCTTGTACCAAAGGCCTACAACGAGATTTTCACGCTTCGTGACGACATCGGCCAGACCAAGGACAAGATCAAGATCCCGTCAGGCACCTTCTATGACGGAATCGAAGGTTATATCCTGCGCGTCGACGACCAGAACGACGAAACCGGAATGCTGCGGGGCGTCATGGTCTATGACCACACCAGCAACAAGCAGAACACTTCGCTGACCCTCGCGGACTCAGCCACCATCAACATCTCGTCCAACAAGGATTACCTGCTGTTCACCCTCTTCAACGGGACCAACTACAAGGAGGACAACCAGAAAGGCCGCGACACGTCACGGCAGTTGCAGCGCATCGAATTCAAACGCCAGGAACTGGTGATCCCTCTGGCCAATTATACTTTCGAGAAGTCCGATTCAAGCCGCTACGGCGACCAGAGCAAGTCGATGAACCTCAAGCAGCTCAAGCACGAACACGATTCACTGACAAGCGACCTGGAGCGCATTCACAAGAAACAGTTCGGTCAGACGTTCTCGACCAGCGCATTCAGCTTCGTTTCCCAACTGGACACGGCCAAGCACCTTGACGAAAACCGCAGGACATTTGACGACCCTCGTCTCGGCATAACCTGGGAGAGCATCGACCAGAAGGCGGATGCCTATATGTCAGCGCTCAACAAGGCCGAATGGTTCGAAGGCGACGTGACCGGCTTCCAGCGCGACTCCTACGAGACACTGTTCTGGCTGCGACGTGTGGATATCGACCTCCTGAAAAAGTTCGCGCAGGCACTCGCCTGCTTCATCCTCTTCTTCATAGGGGCTCCGCTGGGATCCCTCATCAAGAAGGGCGGACTTGGAATGAGCGCCATCGTATCCGCGCTGTTCTTCGTCCTTTATTGGGTAATCGACATTTCCGGCTCGAAACTCGCGCGCGACGGCGCCGTTTCAGCTATGACCGGAGTATTCATTTCAGCATTCGTTCTTATGCCAATCGGAGCATACCTCACATGGAAAGCCGTCAACGATTCCAAGGTCTTCAACAACGTTGACTCATTCAAATCCTGGTGGAGAAAACTGAAGAGCAGAGTCTCGGGGTTCTTCCACCCGGTCCGCATAGTATATATGGGCACGCCTGAATTCGCCGTCGCCCCTCTGGACAATCTCATCAGGCACAATTACAAGATCGCCGGCGTCGTCACTGTCGCCGACAAGCCGAGCGGCCGCGGCCTTCAGATGAATGAAAGCGCCGTCAAGAAATACGCCGTCGAGCACGGCATCCCTGTACTCCAGCCTGTCAAGCTCAAGGATCCGGAGTTCCTTGAATCGCTCCGCGCCCTCAAGGCGGACCTGTTTGTGGTCGTGGCTTTCAGGATGCTTCCGGAAGAGGTCTGGAGCATGCCTAAGCTCGGCACATTCAATCTCCACGCCGCGCTGCTTCCGCAGTACAGAGGCGCCGCCCCTATCAACTGGGCCGTCATCAATGGTGAGAAGATGACAGGCGTCACCACATTCATGATTGACAAGGACATCGACACGGGCGGCATCATTCTCCGCCAGGAGAGCAGGATCGCCCCGACAGATACGGCTGGCGACGTGCACGACAGGCTTATGGAGATCGGTTCCGAGCTCGTTGTCAGCACGGTCGAAGGCATAATCCAGCATAACGTCGAGACCCGCGTACAGAGATCATTCATCCAGGGCTCCGAGGTTCTCAAACCGGCCCCGAAGCTCACGCGCGAACTCTGCCACATCGACTGGAACGACACCACCGACAGTATCTACAACCTCATAAGAGGCCTCAGCCCATATCCGACCGCTTTCACCGAAGTGCGGCAGGAAGGCTCCAATCCTCTTCAACTGAAAATTTTCTCAGCAGAGAAATCAGATCTTCAGGGCACTCCGGGCCAGATTCTTTCCGACGGCAAGAATTATCTTGCCATCGCTACAAAGGATGGTGCCATATCGATCAAGGAACTTCAGCTCAGCGGGAAGAAGCGTATGGACGTGAAGGCGTTCCTGCTCGGTTTCCGGGAGCCGGAATCATATAAGACCACAGCCGGCACCTCTCTCGCCGAACTGTCAAAGACAAGGGTATGACAATAGTCATCATAGCCAACGGTGCTTTCCCACGTAAGGAATATCCGAAGTATCTGATATCATCCGCCGATGCCGTCGTATGCTGCGACGGCGCGCTTGCCGCGCTCGAGAAGCGCAGCATTGTTCCTGACGTTGTCATCGGTGACCTTGACTCCATCTGCCAGCATTCGCTTGCGCGCTTCAAGGGCGTCAAGGTTCACGATTCCAACCAGGAGAACAACGACCTGAGCAAAGCTTTCGACTATGTGATGTCGAACTACTCCGGCATCGATTCCATCCACATCATAGGCGCTACAGGAAAGTCTGAGGCCCACACGATCGGAAACCTTTCCCTTCTGATGGAGTACGAGAAGAAATATGACCTGTCGGCAAAGGGAATCAACGTTGACATAGTTTCCGACTATTGCACGGCATTCGCAATCGCCGGCAGTTGTGAACTTCATATAGGGACAGGCCGGAGAATTTCACTTTTCTCTCCGGATCCGACATTGACCATCCGATCCTCCGGACTCCAGTGGCCGACAGACGGAGTCGTCTTCGACAACTGGTGGAAGGCATCTCTGAACATCGCTTCCGACGATGTGGTTTCATTGGAATTCAACCACCCGTCACAAGCCCTGATAATCCTGGACTAGAAAGAATATCCTACGCCGACAAGAAAAGCGCTGCCGTTCCCGCCTATTGCCGGAAGGTAGCTTGCATTGACCATGGCACCATGGAAATTGATTCCAAGGCCAAGTGAGACAAAGGTCGGAACCGACTTGGCATCCCCATAGTGGAAGCCTGCGCGGAAGGAGAAGATGTCGATTACAGTGTATTCCACACCTGCACCGGCCATAAATGAACCCGAGAACACATATCCCGCCTCAAGATAGGCGGCAAAAGACTTGATTGAATATGACGCCCCTGCCGATACAAGGGCCGGAAGCTTGTAGGAGCTTGCGCCATAGCTTATCTGAGAGCCTATGTTGCGGACGGCAAGGGATGCGCCGAACGAATCCTTCTTATATGCGAGAGTGATGTCGGCTCCGAATGCCGTTCCCTCTGCATTTTCTGCAAGAGAGGAAGATATGTAGTTCAAACGCAGGCCAATGGAGAACGGGTCTGCTACCTTGTAGGCAAAGCTTGCGCCTATCGCCAGGTCACCAGGCCTGAACGTGCCCAAAGACTGGGCATTGTCCCCGAACATTTCATACTCGTTGCCAATCTTGTATTTGGCCGACAGGCCTGCCGAGCATCTGCCGAAATTGCCGTAGCCGCCGAAGCCTATCATGCTGCTTGCAGTAGTCTCAGGCGCCCACGAACCATAGGACGCAGAGATGTCAAGTTTCCTGCCGCTCAATGCGTCTGCAGCCGCGTTGCCTTCCCGGGCAACTGATGCGACGGACAGAGAACGCGGGTCGGTGTTATAAAGGAGGAACGGAAGACTCTGAGCTCCCGCTTTCAGGCATATTGCTGACAGAATTGCCAATACTATTGTCTTTTTCATAACTGCGGAAGATTAGAGTTTAACGATATTCTGAGAGAATTCTTTTCCTGAGGAGTCCTTGACATTGACAAGATACTGGCCCGGGTCCAAGGTCGTCAGGTCGAGCTTTACCGGCTCGAACGGAGATGCCTTGGCGGTTTTGGATATCACCCTTCGCCCGAAATCTCCCGTGATTTCGATCTCGACGGAAGTTGCGGCCTCTCCAGGGCGGACAAACATATAGTCAGTCACAGGGTTTGGATAGACATCGTAAGACTTGGATGTATCTCTGACAAGAACCTTTATGGACTGGGATGCAGAGGCGCCTCTCGCATCCGTCGCTGTAAATGTCAATTCCACCATTCCAAATGAATACGCCTCAAGGATCGGCTCATTCTGAAGGACCTTGACCACGGCCACCTTGCTGTCAGACGTAGTCATCGTAATTGTCAGCGGTTCCTGATCCGGGTCTGAGAATGCGTTATTGAGGTTCAACGATACCAGCGATGCCGGGACAACCATGTCCTCAAGAGGGACGTTGACCTGTGGGGGATGGTTTTCGAGAATAGTCAGAGTGAACGATACGGACACTTCCTTGTCGGTTCCTCTTCCCACTACAAGCCTTACCGGATACTCACCGGGGTCCGCTTCCAGACCGACAACGCTGATTCTTGCTTTGGAATACGTGGCGTCCAATGACAAAGACGGGCAGTCCGACTCAACCTCTGCAGGAAGTTTGGCCGTGCCGTTCCCTTCGATATTGTAGTCTATCTCGAAGTTTTCGTGCGACCTGATCGTATAATTGCCCGAGTATGCCGTTGTGATGGTGATCTTTCCATCGGGCATATATTTGAAAGCGCCATAGGCATCAAGCATAGGGCCTGTCATACGGCCGCTGACGGCATTTTCGCGAGTGCCTTTAAGCAAACGTTCACGGAGCATGTCATTCGTGAAACCGGTGCCGCCGAAGTATGAAGCAAGCAGAGCGGCCACACCTGTGACGTGAGGCGCCGCCTGCGAAGTGCCAGCCATGGAATTATACGTGTTGTTGCCAATGCCGGGGCCTATAATGTAACGGTAGCCCGCCCTGTATGCATAACGGCCCGGCGCATCTCCGCCGGGAGCGATGATGTCCACCCAGTCGCCAAAATTCGAGTAGGACGCAAAAGCATAGTCCGGTCCGTGGGCAGCTACAGCAATCACTCTTTCGTGGCAAGCAGGGACTGAATAGGCAAAACCATCGTTGCCGGCCGAAAAGACCACCGTGCCGCCGGCAACCGGGCCCACCTGATTTCCGTCGGCATCAAAGCCGGCATAGTCTATGAAATAATCAATTGCGGTTTTGATCGGGCTGCGGTTCTCAAGGAAGTACTTCTGAGCATCCCTTGCATCGGACTCATTATCATAGGAATAGTTCCAACTGTTATTGCATATGACCGCACCATTGTCGGCAGCCCATACGAATGCGGAACACACCGACTCGTCCGTCGCCCAGGTATCGCCGTTAACAATCGTGCAGGACATCACCTTGACGCCGCCGGTGCCGTCAGAACCGCCGGCTATGCCGCTGATACCGATGCCGTTGTTGCTGACCGCTCCGATAATGCCGGCGACATTTGCCCCATGCTCATCCGGTACCGAACGGAACGAATTCGTAACAAAATTTTTACTTCCGCCCTCGCCGAACGGCAACACCACACCGGACATATCTTCGTGATTCGGATTGACGCCGCCGTCCATCACAGCGACTATGACATCGTGGCTTCCGGCTGTAAATTCAGTCCAGACCGGGACAACGTTGATGTCACAGCCCTCCGCGAAGTCAGACGTATTCAATTCCCTGTTAAGCCTGCCGTCACTTGACAGTGACCACTGGCAGTAAGAATAAGTGTCGTTGAAGGGAAAAGACAATGAAGATTTCTTCATCTTGTGGGGATAAGCGACAGACTCGACGCCATCCATTCTCCTGATATCATAAGCCGCCTTCGTGGAAGGGACGGCATCATCGAATTCAACGACATACCATCTGTCCAGACCGGCATCATGATATCTACGGCTGAACTTCTGATTCTCCTCAAACAATCTCCGGCAGGACTTCATGCCAATGCCAGAAACGGTGAAGACAGTTTCGCCGGCAGCAATCTGATCTGCCATCTGGTCTGAAAACTCAATATATATGCTTCCCGGAGTAATGCCCGCCGTCGGCTCAGCATCATATTCCTGCAGATCTGTATCCTGAGGAAGATCAAGTTCTCCTGTGCAGGCGCAAACTGAAAGCGCAGCCAGGATCAATGCCTTTGAAAAGTTCTTCATAAAGCAAAGATACAAAAAAACCGGCAGCCCATACAGCCCGCCGGTTTTTAAATGGATATTCAAGCCAGATGCTTATTCAGCGTCAGGAATGAAGAAGTCATACCAATTGTAGCCCAAGCTACCTGCAGATACGAACCACTGCATAAGGAAGAACATTGTGTAATCCTCATACATACCGCACTCATAGCCACCGTCGGTGACGAAAGAGTCATCATTCTGCCAGTAGCCGACGTCACGGATACCTACAGTACCGTATGAAGCGTCAACCATACCAGGGGTCTGGGCAGGGATACGGCAGAACTGATATACACCGTCAGCATCCTCGCCGAACTGATTGATGGTATTGATGACAAGGTGCATACCAGCGCCGAACACATTGCGAAGACGATAAACGTCCTTCTTGTCCTTTCTCTGCTGGAGAACAGTAGGGAGTTCGGTGCCTGGCAGGTTGCGAAGGATAAGAGAGCTGCTCGCCTGAGAGTAGAATGTACCTGAAACAATGTCAGCCCATTCTATACCATAGAAAGAAGCTGAAGAACTTGACTTTACACCGCTTGCAGCAACTGCAACTGCGGTAATGACATTGTCACCCTTGAGTCCTTCAAGAACGGTCTCATACTGCTTGGTGCCATCAAAGGCAAAGTCAGAAAGTGAAACCTTTGTTCCGTTGCTTACTACATAACCTGCATAAGCGTCGTCAGACATACCTTTTGCTTCCTTTTCAGAAGCAGACTCTGCAAGATAATAGACATCCGATGCGGCCGAGTTTGCAGAAAGACGCAATATTACATCTGAATCTGCATCGTAAGGAAGGGATGGAGCATAAGTGTACACGCGTACAGACGGCTGAGCATCTGTGCCCGGAGTAGTACCATACTGCTCTTTTGCGCAAGAAGCAAGCGCTACCGTTGCAAGAACAGCGAAGAATATTTTAGTAAATCTTTTCATTTCAATGTCTCCTAATTATTAGAAAATGTACTCTTCTGAATCAGCGGTAGGCATGATTGGGGTAGGATTCTGTTCGCAAGCAGAGTTGTAGTTGGTCTCGGTGCGGACAATGCAAAGGGTCATCCAATCAGGAACACCTGATGTATTCCAGCGGTTGCCCTCCGGATGGTTTGTACCGGCATAGCTGCGGATAACGCTCTTGTTGAGACGCTTCATGTCGAAAGTAGCAAAACCTTCGCCCCAGAGCTCAACACGACGCTGCCACCAGCACTCGTTCTGGAAAGCCTTGGTGGAAGAGTTGCCATAAGCCTCATTGTGTGAACCGTATACGTACTCAGGGTCACGGGTCTGGCCAAAGGCCTCGAGAAGAGCCTTACCGCGAGCCTCATCCTGCATACCTGCAGCCTCAGCCTCGATAAGGTACATTTCCTCAACGCGCATAAGAGGAACGGCAACGGTGAAAGCCTTGTACTGGTCAGCATGCTCGCCGTCCTTAGGACGGAACTTGACAGGCATACCACCTACACAAGCAGTTGCAGAAACCATATATCCGGTGTTGAAGAGTCCTTCAGGTGAATCTGAGTACTCAGCGAGAGCTTCAAGAACCTCGTCTTCAGTCTCAAGTTCATCGATTGCGAAGTCAACCCAGCACATTCTTCTGAAGTCAGTTGCAGGAATGGTGCTATAAAGGTGAGCGTCGATACGCTTAGGACCTACGTAGTTGGATGAATAACCGCAACCTGACTCTGAAACTTCGATAATCATCTGAGAGCCCCAGCAGGAGTCAGCATCGTTAAGGAGGATGTTAGGATCGTCTGACTTGAAAGTGAGAGCGAACATCCAGGAAGCATTAGGAGTGTTGAAACCGGTTGCCTGGTCTGTGTACTGAGCAGCGTTCATAAGAGTGTAGCCGCTCTGAGCCATCTTTGCATACTTTTCAGCATTTGCCCAATCTTCCATTGTAAGATATGCGCGGGCCTTGAAACCATATACAACTGAAAGGTCAGGAGTATATTTGTCAGGGCGGTCATAATTGGCAATCAGAGTCTCAGCATTGTCAAGATCGCTGATAATCTGAGCCCACATGGCAGCATTCGTTGCGCGAGCGTTGCTTGGGAGGTCTTCAAGAGAAGTGGACTCAAGAACGATTGGAACGGTAGGAGCTGACTGGTCTTCGCCATAAGTCTTAGGAGCGTACATACGGGCAAGGTCCATATAGAACATTGCGCGCATTGCATATGCGATACCAGCACCTGCAGCCTTGTCCTCTGAAGGGTCGGCCTGATAGAGTGAAAGAACGGTGTTGCAGTTCTTGATCCACTTGAAGTAGTATGTCCAAGGCATCTGACAAACAGCGTAGTCAGGGCCAAGGCCTGTACCGCAGGCATACCATGTGGTGTACCATTCTGAACCACCGGTCTCACAAACCAAATCCTGGCCCATTACATCTCTCTGAAGGAAGAATGAAGGATAGCCGAAGTCGTATGGGTAAGTGCTGGAAGATCCGCCATAAGTGAACTGACCGGCCATAGAACTTGTAATTGCAGATACAAAGTTGTCGAATGAGCCCGGAGCAGCGGCGGCCTGAGATGTTGTAACAGTGGATGTCTGAGGAAGAGTCTCCTTGAGACAAGAAGAAGCAAGGACAACTACTGCTGCGGCTGCAAATATGTATTTAAGTATATTTTTCATAATGTAACCTCCTAATGATTAGAATGTCAACTGAATACCACCGGAGATTGTGCGGACTGGTGAATAAACCGCAACATAGGTGTTTCCGGTATATGAGTAGCGAGGGTCGAGACCCTTACGTGCAGACCAGAACCAGAGGTTTTCGCCGGATGCGAAGATCCTTGCCTTCTGGATACCCTTGATCCAGCTCTTCTTGAGGGTGAATCCGAGGGTGAATGACTGGAAGTTAAGATAGCTTGCGTCGGTAAGGAAGCGGTCTGAAGAGGCTGCTGAATACTGATCGGTGTACTGCCATCTTGGAAGGTTGCTTGAGGTGTTGTTCGGGCTCCAAGACTTGAGGTAATCAACGTGGAAGGTTGAACCTGCATCGCCTGAATCAGCCCAAGGGCTCATGAATTTCTGATATCTTGAGTCATATACAAGACCGCCGATCTGGTAGTCGAATGTGAGTGAGAGATCGAACTGCCATACTCTGAGGGATGTGCCGAAGCCACCGAAGAGTTTAGGGAGCATATTGCCGCACTTGTAGTAAGAAGCGACGTTAGGGTTGGTTGTGGTCTCGGTGGTAAGAGTACCAGGACGGTCTGTCTTGCCATTGAGGTTAGGGTCCACGTAGTAGAGAGCTTCACCGTTCTCATTTACACCAGCATATTTGTGACGGAATGAGGTATAGAGAGAACCGCCGATTTCAAGCCACTTGCTGCTTTCTGAGAAGCCCTTGACGCCATTTTCAGGATCAACCATCTTTGCCTCAGGGAGAGAGAGGATCTGATCCTTGTTGCTTGCCATATTGAGGTTCACTGACCAGTCTACGAGGTTTGTGCGGATGATGTCACCGGTGAGGGCGATTTCGAAACCGAGGTTGCGGATGTCACCCATATTGCCGTAATAACCGCGTGCACCTGCTGACTCAGGAACTGAGAGCCAGAAGAGCTGATCCTTTGCAAGCTTGTTGTAGAAATCAACGTTACCGGAAAGACGGCCGCCGAAGAAGCTGAATTCAGCACCTACGTTCATATTGGTAGTGGTTTCCCAGGTGATGTTAGGATTACCAAGTGAGCTGAACGATGGAGACATCGTGTAAGTACCTGAATTTGAAAGGGTGTAAAGGTCGGTGTACTGCCAGTTACCGATGTTGTCGTTACCCTGCTGTCCGATGGAAGCCTTGACCTTCAACATGTCAACCCAGTTGGCAGATGAGAGGAAGTTCTCCTTTGAAAGGATCCAGGCTGCACCTACTGACCAGAAGTTACCCCAAGCGCGATCCATTGAGAAGCGTGATGAACCATCACGACGGAAGGATGCGGATGCATAGTATTTCTGAGCGTAATTGTACTCGGCTCTTGCGAAGAAACCTTCTGTGTTGTATACTGACTCATAGCCGGAAGAGTCTGCCTTCTTCGCTGCAGCATTGATCTGCTGGATATCAGGAGAGAAGAGACCCTGGGCGGTGGCATCAAGGTAATTGGTCTGAGTCTTATAGAACTCGTGACCGAGAAGGACGTCGATGCTGTGATCTCCGAATGTGTCGTAGTAGTTGATGGTCTGAAGGTGGTTCTGGCGGAATGATATATTCTGATACTGAACAAGTTCACCGCGGATGCTTACCTTCGGTCCATAGAGTGCGTTGTCATAGTGATGATAGAAGGTGTTGCCCCATGTAACGGTTGAAACCGCATTCACTCTGAGGAAGTCGGTGATGTCGAAGGTGACATTGAAAGTACCGTTCAACTGGTTTCCGACAGAGTAGTTGGTGTTATACTGGTTTGAACCGATAGGGTTACCTGTCTGGAGGAATGCACGGTTTACAGGATAATCCTTACCTGCAACACCGTAGTCATACTGCTGGTTGCCGTTCTCATCTGTTCTGATGACTACGCCGCCATTGGTCTTCTCGCGAACGAATACAGGATAGATAGGAGCGATGGCTGTAGCATAGTACATGATGTTGGTAGAACCGAGGTCAGTGTCCATATTAGGGGTTGACTGAGTGTTGGTCCTTACATAACCGACATTGGCGCCTACCTTGAGCCATTTCTTGATCTGGTAGTCTGCGCGTACGCGAGCGGTGAGACGATCGTATGCAGAGTTAGGGATGATACCGTCATCGTTGAGGTAACCCATGCTTGCATAGAATGAGCCCTTGTCAGAGCCACCGCTTACATTGACATTGTATTCGTGACGGAAAGAAGACTTCTTGTATGCGTAATCTCTCCAATTGTCAGGCTGGAGCCAGTAGGTTGTACCACCATTCTCGATTCCATAGCCGAGGGTTGCCTTCGGATTGAGCTTGCCGTTAAGGCCTACAAGCTGCTCGCCGTCAGGAACTGTGTAAACCTGATAACCGAGGATGCCGAGCATATCTGAATTTGCCTTGAGGTTTGCAGCCTCAGCTGACATACCGCTGCCATAATAGTTGTTGTTGAACAACTGAGCATAAGCGGCCTCGTAATACTGACCAGGATCGGTGATGGTTTCGTAATCCTGGATCGCGCGGGAGTTGACACCCCACTTTGCATCGAAGTTGACAACAGCGTTGTTGCCCTTGCTTCTCTTGGTGGTGATGATGATGACACCTGATGCACCACGTGAACCATAAAGGGCTGCAGATGCAGCGTCCTTGAGGACGGTGATGGATTCGATATCGTTCTGGGCGATATTTGAAAGGGAGGCTGAATAAGGTGCGCCGTCGACGATGATGAGCGGCTCGGTATCTGCGTACATTGAAGAGATACCACGGATGTTCATACTACCTGCACCTGCACCAGGAGCACCTGATGCGCCTCTCATCTGAAGACCTGCAACTGAACCTACGAGAGCGTTGGCAACGTTGGTGACCTGACGCTTCTCGAGATCCTCAGACCTCATGACAGATGCGGAACCGGTGAAAGCTTCCTTTGTCGTTGTACCGAAAGCGACCACGATAGTCTCATCGAGCATTTCGAGGTCCGGCTCAAGAGCAACGTTAATGACAGAGCGTCCATTGACGGCAACCTCAGCATCTTTGAAACCGATGGTGGTGAAGCCCAATGTAGCGTCTGGAGAAACAACGATGCTGTAGTTACCATCGTTATCGGCAACAACTCCTTTAGGAGTGCCCTTAACAAGAATAGCTGCTCCTGACAGAGGCTCCCCTGTGGAACCGTCCGTCACCTGGCCGCTCACTGTAATGTTCTGACCATAAGCCAGACCACACACGAGTGTAGCCACCGCAACTAAAAGCATTTTGAATTTCTTCATAAGTTGGGAATTAATTAAACAATAAAACAATATTTTCTTACTACTAATTACCTTTAATATTACTAACCGGCGCCAAAACAAATGAGCCGCAAAAAGGGCAATGGCCCGCAAGGTCGCGTTTTTTTATGAAAAAAACAAATTCGGCAAAAACCCTCCAGAATAACACCAGAAGCGGTTTTTGCCGTTTTGCGCGATTTGATTTATACGAAAATTTCTATTTTTATTAACAATTCGTTACAATTTCATCAAAAATAGTATCAAATGGTAATCACAAAATTTTCTTAAAAAATTTAAAATGTGCTGTGAGACCCATATACAACGACCTCATCCGTCCCATAATGCGGGTTCGTCTGCCATTCAGGAGCAAGAGACTCAACCTTGATGCCCCGGACGCCCCCGGAAACGGAATCGAGGCTCTTTGTTTCAGGTAGATCCGGATAACTGCCAGTGACTATATAATTAAGGCAAGCCTTTACACGATCTTCATCCACACCGAAATCGTGCAGGATGTCATCAGGGCGCTCGTTGTCAGGAAGGAATCCGGACGGAGTCTTCGGACCGTAAGGGATAAATTCGCCGGCGGAATTCACATTAAAGAAACAAATAGGGTAGAAAACCCATTTGAGTCCCGAATAGTCGCCTTTATCATATTTTGCAGCCGCTTTTTCATCACCCGGATAAAATAGCACATACATTCCGTTCGGTTTTCCATACGTCTGCTTGCCGACAAAATGAAGATTATCCCTCATGTATGGGCGAAGTCCGTTGAACACCAGCTCGGAAGCAGACGCGGAACTGTTGTCCATAATGAAGAATATTTCATCCAGTCCTATACTGATGTCGGTATATTCCCCACCATCCAGCTTTCCGATGTAATTCGAGGCATTCTGGCTTGAAAGTAAATTGTTGTGTTTTCTGGTGCGATATGGCTTCCCCTGGAGGCCTGCAGGCGCAAGATAGCTTATAAGACGCTGGCTGGCATCTCCGTCTCCACCGCCGTTATAGCGCAGGTCAACGATCATCTTTTTCACTCCGGCTTTCTTGAATTCCGCAAAAGCGGCATCCAGGTCACTGATGAACCCGAGCTTGAACGAAAGATAGTTGAAATAGCCGACAGGCTCGGCAAGACCGTCAAAGTCATCGCCGTCAAAGATCTGTGACGAAAGGATGTAATTGGTATTTACCGATTCGGGCATTTCTAATTCGAAAGCCACTTTTTCACCGTTGGTAAGGGTGAAATTGAAAATCTGCGGACTGTCGTACAAATGCTCATTGAAATACTCGATCTGTTCTGTCGTATTAAAGCCATGATCCGGCATATCCAGCCCTTTGATTCCAGTCAGTCTGGCGCCACGGGTCACGCCTTTCGCTGCCAATGGCGATTCAGGGAAAATATATTTTACGTAAACATTGTAATCTCCCACCTCCCTGCAGTCACTGCGCTGGGCTAAGGACAAACCCCAGGTTCCGCTGATCGCTCCTGTTGCAACGGCCAGATACGACTCTCCGGATTCCATAAAGCTCCAGCGGTCATCCTTGTACAGCATCGCATCAAAAGCATCAAAAATCGAATACTTATTCAAATCAAGTTTCTTGTTGGCTTCATAGACCTCTTCCGCCCAATAATAATAGACGGACATGATATCGTCCCTCAGACACTTGTTCACCCTGTAGTCCTCGGACTCCTCAGGATCGGTCTTTGGAGATGGAGACGGAGACGGAGACGGATCGGTTTTGGTCTTTTCACATGAAACGAGAGCGGCTGACAACATTGCCAGCAAGATGATTTTTATCCTCATAGTCGTGTTATTTCGCCGCTCCACCCAGAAGATCCAGGATCTCGGCTGTGATTTTCTGTTGTCTACCTTTATTATATTCGAGAGTAAGTTCCGAAAGCAGGTCTTCGGCATTGTCGGTCGCCGTCTGCATCGCCATGGTGCGCGCCGCGTGCTCCGCCGCTGCGGAGTCCAGAATTGCGGTATGGAACTTCAAAGTGATCACCTGAGGCAGCAGCGTCTTGAGTATCTCCTCACGCTCCGGCTCGATTATCAGGTCTTCCGGCAGCTCCGTTTCCGGCACTTCCGGCTCATAGCTGAACGGCAGATACGTCTCCGCGACAGGAGTCTGGGTCGCACCGTTGACAAAGTGGTTGTAAACAAGCACCACCCGGCCGAGTTCACCTGCGTTGAACCTCTCCATCAGTCCACGCGCCAAAGCGGCAGACTTCTCATATTCCGGATGACCGATAACATCGGAATAGTCCGCATTCTGCGCAAAGCCGGCCTTCTTCATCGCCTCGGCCGCCTTCCTGCCGACCGCAATCACCTCGACCGCCCCTTCCGATCCATTGATCACCTCCAGCGCCTTCTTCACCACATTCGCATTGAATCCCCCGCACAGCGAGCTGTTGCTGCTGATCACCACCACTGCATTCACTTCTGAACGCGGGCAACTCTCCCCGAGCAAACCTTCCGTTCCGCTTCGCTTCTCTCCATCCCTCCCACAATCTCCTGCGTCCCCTTCGGGAACTTGTATCTTGCGGGTCCCTCCCTCTGACGTGTCCGAGGGTGGACACGGGTTATGTCGGGGAGAGTTCCCGCTACTCAGCAGTGAATGCAGTATTGAATCCAGCTCCTGCTCGTACGGGAGGAGGGACTCGATGGTACGCTGAGCCTTGCGAAGCTTGGCCGAGGCAACAAGCTTCATCGCTGAAGTGATCTTCAGCGTGCCGCGTACCGAACCGATACGATCCTTTATTTCTCTAAGAGACGACATACGTCCTCCGCTTCGGACTCGATTACTTTAACGATCGCGTCATCAAGCTTGCCGGAAGCAAGCATATCAAGCTCGGCCGAATGGGACGCGCGCATCCTGTCGAGGAAAATCTTCTGGAACTCCTGAACCTTCTCAATAGGAATGCCCGCCATAAGCGCGTGGGTACCACAATAGAGGATGGCAACCTGCTCACCCACAGGCATAGGGGAATACTGAGGCTGGATAAGGAGTTTGTTGTTCTTGCGGCCTTTGTCAAGTGTCATCGCGGTGACCTTGTCTACGTCGGACGAGAACTTGCTGAAAGCCTCAAGCTCATTGTACTGAGCCTGGTCGATCTTGAGTGTACCCGCAATCTTCTTCATTGACTTCACCTGGGCCGCACCGCCGACGCGGGAAACCGAGATTCCCACGTTGATGGCCGGACGGAAGCCGGCGTTGAAGAGAGAGGACTCAAGATATATCTGGCCGTCGGTGATGGAAATCACGTTGGTCGGAATGTATGCGGACACATCGCCCGCCTGGGTTTCGATGAGAGGGAGCGCTGTAAGCGAACCACCGCCCCTGACTTTGCCTTTCAGGCAGTCAGGAAGGTCGTTCATCTGCTCGGCGACCTCCTGCTGGGAGATGATTTTCGCCGCGCGCTCGAGAAGACGGCTGTGCAGATAGAACACGTCGCCCGGATAGGCCTCGCGGCCGGAAGGGCGTCGGAGGATGAGGGACACCTCGCGATAGGCGACGGCCTGCTTGGAAAGGTCGTCGTAAACGACAAGGGCATGACGGCCCGTGTCGCGGAAATATTCGCCTATGGCTGCACCGGCGAACGGGGCGTAATACTGCATCGCGGCAGGGTCGGCCGCGGTGGCGGCAACCACGATCGTGTAGTCCATCGCACCCTTGGCGCGGAGGGTCTGGACTATCGAAGCGACCGTCGAGCCCTTCTGGCCGACGGCAACATAGATACAATATACAGGATTGCCCTTGAGATACTCCTCACGCTGGTTGATGATGGTATCGATGGCAAGGGCTGTCTTGCCGGTCTGGCGGTCGCCGATGATGAGCTCACGCTGGCCGCGGCCGATAGGAATCATCGCGTCGATGGCCTTGAGGCCGGTCTGGAGCGGCTGGTTCACGGGCTCGCGGTAGATGACGCCCGGAGCCTTGCGCTCGAGCGGCATATCCACGGTCTCACCCTCTATCGGGCCAAGGCCGTCAAGCGGCAGGCCGATAGGGTCAACCACGCGGCCGACCAGGCTTTCACCGACAGGAATGCTGGCGATACGGCCAAGACGGCGTACCTTCATACCCTCCTTGACAAGGTCTGTAGGACCGAGAAGGACGGCTCCCACATTGTCTTCCTCAAGATTCATCACGACTGCCTTGACCCCCGATGCGAACTCAAGCAGTTCTCCCGCCTCGGCCTTGACGAGGCCGTAGATGCGGGCAACGCCGTCGCTGATTGTCAGGACAGTGCCTATCTCCTCATATTTAAGCGAATTGTCTATCCCTCTGAGATGGTCAAGAAGGATGTCCGAAATCTCACTTGCCTTAATGTTATTCTGCGCCATTATACAATTCTGTTGTTCTGGATTATGAACTCGCGGCGGATGACGTCAATCTGATTCTTGACGCTCGCATCGAGCATATAGTCGCCGATCTCTACGGTAAAGCCTCCGATGAGGTCAGGATCGACGCTGGAATCGAGCAGGACCCTGCAGCCGAACTTCTTTTCAAGAACTTCCTGCATTCTGGTCTCCAGCTCAGGGGACTGCACGGCGGTCACAAGATGTGCCAGTTTGAATCCCTTGGATTCGTAATACATCGCGATGAAGGTGCGAAGCATAAGCCGTACGTCCTCGATGCGGCCGTTCTGGACCAGAAGCGTGACAAAACGCTCGAGCTCGGGCTCAAGCCTTACGGACTTCACCTCCGGGTGCTCGAGAAGCTGCCTGGCCTGTACAGCCACGCGCTCCGCACCGCCCGTCTCCTCAGCATATCTGAGAAGGGCTTTCGCGTACCTGGATGATATGATGCCCGTGTTCATTGTTCTAGTTCAGCTGGGCCTTGGAAGCCTCGTCAACCATACGGTCGATCATCGAGATCTGGCCGTCGGACTTGTCGAGGTCCTTGCGCACGATTTTCTCCGCCACCTCCACCGAAATCAGTGCCACCTGCTTGCGGATGTCGCGGATTGCGCTCTCGCGCTCCACGGCGATCTCCGCCTTGGCGTGCTCGAGGATCTTCGCCGCCTCGGCGGACGCGTCCTCCTTCGCCTGCGAGATAATCTGCTCGCGGGCCTCGGACGCCTCCTTGAGGATGCGGCTCTGCTCGAGCCTGGTCTCCTCTACCATTCTGGCCTGCTCCTGAGCCATTGCGTCAAGCTTCTTCTGAGCCTCGTCGGCTGCTCGGAGAGAGCTTGAAATATGCTCATTGCGCTCGTCCACCATCTTTGTTATGATGGGGAAGCCGAACTTCGCGAGCACGAAAAAGACGGCTCCGAAGATTATGACCATCCAGAAGATGAGACCGAATTCCGGTGTGATGAGTGACATTGCCTAAATTACTTTGCGAGTACTGCAAGCAAGCATACGAGCACGCCGAAAAGGCAGACGCCCTCGATGAGCGCACCGATGATGATGGCGGTGGTACGGAAACCGCCTGCTTTTTCAGGCTGGCGCGCTGATGCTTCCATTGTGGACTGAGCGAGTTTGCCGATACCGATAGCGGCGGCAATGGCTACGATGCCTGCTCCGATTGCACCGCCGACCTTGGCGAGTACCAGTGATTCAAGAATAGTTCCGATCATAATTTTATGAGTTTAATTGTTTAATGTTTTTCAGGTGTCTGATGCGCAAGGCCGATGAAGACGGACGAGAGCATCGTGAATACATAAGCCTGGATGAATGCCACAAGCAGTTCCAGGCAATCCAGGAAAATGCCGAACAGAACTGCCACCACGGTGAGCGAGCCGTTGAGCACCGCTCCGAGCTTTGCGGTGAGGAATACCACGGCAATCGTGCTCAGAATCATGATATGTCCCGCCAGGATATTGGCGAAGAGTCGTATCATAAGCGAGAACGGCTTGGTGAACATTCCGATTATCTCGATGACCGGCATGACGGGTATCGCTTTCAGGAAAAGCGGTACCTCCGGCCAGAAAATGTCTTTATAGTAGTGCTTGTTGCCGAAAAGGTTCACCATAAAGAAGGTGAACAGGGCAAGCACAAGCGTGACGGCGATATTTCCCGTGATGTTGGCGCCTCCCGGGAAAATAGGGATTATACCCATCAGGTTGTTGATGAGGATGAAGAAGAACGCCGTGAGCAGGTATGGAGTGTATTTCTTGTACTCAGGTCCGACAGCATCCTTGATCACGTCATCCTGGATCATCACGATCACCGGCTCAAGCAGTGCTGCAATGCCGGTTGGGGTCTCCTTCAACACATCGTGCTTCCTGTACCAGCGGGCGCAGAGGAGGATCAGCACAACCAGCAGTATGGAATCTATCATCAGTCCGCACACGTTCTTGGTGATGGAAATGTCCCAGAACGGACGCTCGCCAGTACTTGCATTGATGATCTTGCCGTCTGCATTCATAGAATAACCGTGCTCCGCCATATTGTGCAGCGTGAACACGTGCACTCCGTTCTCTATGATAATGCATGGAAGAGGGATGGCTATCTCCTTTTCGTTGATCGTGCAGATATGCCATTCATATGAATCGGCTATGTGGCCGAAAAGATATGCTTCCATATCGATGTCGTCCTCCTGCGCGCCCGCGGCAAGCGGGAGCAGGAGACAGGTCAATATGAGAAGCCATTTCTTCATACTTCAGCGCAGACTACGGTTTCCTGGCGTCCGACCCTGACGACGCCTCCCCTGACGGCAAGGCTTTCCTCCCCGCCGTCGGCGCGCCAGCGCAGCTCTCCGGCATCCAGGGCGGAGATCATAG
The DNA here is from genome assembly GCA_030537315.1 of Bacteroidia bacterium. Lineage (GTDB taxonomy): Bacteria > Bacteroidota > Bacteroidia > Bacteroidales > UBA932 > Cryptobacteroides. Next base: position 16,829 of record JAUNNZ010000004.1, on the reverse strand, counting down.
GCGCGTGGCCGGGAAGGACTTCGAAAGGAGACACGGTGCCCGGGAGGAAGATCGCGTCCGCCTCCACCTCCCTGCTCCATTCGGGTGTCAGAATCCTAAGTTTCATTTTTCTTTATTTCGCGGCGGCGAGTATGGCCTCGCCCTTCTTGATTGCGTCTTCGATTGTGCCCACGTTCAGGAACGCCTGCTCCGGAAGATAGTCACATTCACCGTCGAGTATCATATTGAAACCCTTGATGGTGTCTTCGATATCCACCATCACGCCCTTCACGCCCGTGAACTGCTCGGCAACCGCAAACGGCTGGCTGAGGAAACGCTGCACGCGGCGGGCGCGGTTGACGGTAAGCTTGTCCTCGTCGGAGAGCTCGTCCATACCGAGGATGGCGATGATGTCCTGGAGTTCCTTGTTGCGCTGCAGTATCTGCTTTACGCGCTGGGCTGTATTGTAATGGGCCTCGCCCACTATGTTCGGGTCAAGGATGCGGGATGTTGACTCCAGCGGATCCACCGCAGGATAGATACCGAGCTCGGTAATCTTTCTGCTGAGAACGGTGGTTGCGTCAAGATGGCTGAAAGTCGTCGCCGGCGCCGGGTCGGTCAAGTCGTCGGCAGGCACGTAAACCGCCTGCACGGAGGTGATGGAACCGTTCTTCGTGGAAGTGATGCGTTCCTGCATCTGGCCCATTTCCGTGGCAAGTGTAGGCTGGTAACCCACCGCCGAAGGCATTCGGCCGAGAAGGGCGGAAACCTCAGAACCCGCCTGGGTGAAACGGAAGATGTTGTCTATGAAGAACAGGATATCCTTCGGGCCGTCGGCACTGCCGCTGTCGCGGAAGGATTCAGCCAAAGTCAGTCCTGAGAGTGCCACGGAGCTGCGGGCTCCCGGCGGCTCGTTCATCTGGCCGAACACCATTGCGACCTGGGATTTCTCAAGTTCAGCCTTGTCAACCTTGGAAAGGTCCCAATGACCTTCTTCCATCGCCTTGTTGAATTCCTCGCCGTAGCGGATGACGTTGGATTCTATCATCTCGCGCAGAAGGTCGTTGCCCTCGCGTGTACGCTCGCCCACACCGGCGAAGACGGAGAATCCGTTGTGTTTCTTCGCGATATTGTTGATGAGTTCCTTGATGAGAACGGTCTTGCCTACACCCGCACCTCCGAAAAGGCCGATCTTTCCACCCTTGAGGTATGGCTCAAGGAGGTCGATGACCTTGATTCCGGTGAAGAGCACCTCCTGGGACGTCGTGAGGTCCTCGAACTTCGGAGCTTCTCGGTGGATAGGCAGCGCGCCTTCGCGGTCGAAGGCGGCCATACCATCGATGGCGTCGCCGGTGACGTTCAGCACGCGCCCGCGGATCTGGGCGCCGACAGGCATCGAGATAGGCGCGCCGAGGGCTATTGCCTCGAGGCCGCGCTGGAGTCCGTCGGTGGAGTCCATGGCGACGCAACGTACGGTGTCTTCGCCTATATGCTGCTGAACTTCTATGATGAGTTCACGGCCGTCCGCACGGACGACCTTGAGGGCATCGTGGATGCCCGGCAACTGCTTTGTCTGGTCCTTTGACGAGTCGAGGTCGAAGTGGACGTCGACGACCGGACCGATGATCTGAGAAATATGTCCCTTTATTTCTGCCATTTCAGTGAAATTGTATATCCTACAAATATACGACTAATTTCGGGCTATTGAAAATCGCTTTCGCCCAATTTGGTTGCTAAAATTCCTGCGGCACACCCGACAAGCTCCTCGCAAGGGCGGGCCTTGTAGTATTCGGCGGTGCGCTCGGACGGGACGGGCGACTCCTTCTGAGCGGCTCGGATGCCAAGCAGGTCACGGCAGACGATACTGCCGTTCTCCTGACGGTACTTCTCTGCAAGTTCCTGGACCAGAGCGTAATTCTCCGTTCTCTTCGGGCTGCCTGCCGGTGCCGGGCACATGGCGCCGGCGACCATTGTCATTCCGCTCACGCAGCCGCAGACTTCGCGCAGGCGGCCGATTCCGCCACCGAAACCGCTGGCGAGAGCCATTATCTGCTGCTCATCCAGGCCCTGACGCTCCATCAGCACATCGCTGAACGCGAGCGCCACCGACTGGCAGCAGTTGTATCCTTCATGAAACAGCTTCATCGCACGCTGTTTCCTTTCCTCAACGTCAATTTTCATAGTTATCTTATTCCGTACAAATATGCAAGCAAAGCCATCTTGCCGCGCATCGTCTCGCGCGGGGTGAACTCACCGTTGACCCACAGGTAACGCTGGTTGAAGAATGATTCCTGACGCGGCCAGCCGCCGTCGTACCAGCTCGGATAGCAGCGGTCCAGAAGTATCCTGGCATCACCTCCGTTGCCCGGAGACCAGGTTTCCGTCCCGTTGAACGGGGTCTGGCCCGGATGGCACTCGGGAGTGCCGTCGTTGCGGCCGGTGGTGTAGCAGTCGGTGATATGGCGTTCGCCAAGGCCAGTCATCTCCACGATGTTGCCCGGATTGCGTCCAAGTCCCCATCCTGCCTCCAGATACATTGCGCGCTCGAGGGCTGGCCTGGCGGACTTGTCCGCACAGTAGTGCGCCATCATCACGAGCTGCAGGTTCTCCGAAACCTGCCAGCGTTCGTCGTTTGCGGTGCGGCGTGACGGACGCTGCGCCGCAAAACCGATATTGTTCGATTCTGCGTGTGACGCGACGGATGCCTTCAGATTGGCGTAAAGTTCAGGATAATGGCGCTCGCGCGGGCAGGTCAGATACGCCGCTGCGCTCCATATCTGGTAGTATGCGCCCTGCCAGCCTTTCTCGAAGAGATGGCTGTCAGGCCCTTTTACCACGCTGTCTTCCGCCATGGCATCCTCCCATTCACGGTCACCCGTGACGTTATAAAGGAATGCCGCCGCCATCTGGCGGAAATCGCGGCCGCGCATCCTTGCGCTGCCGATGTCCTGCAGGTCATCCAGCTGCAGGTTTTCCTGCCTGCCGGCAAAACGGTAGGCCTTGACGGCCTCTGCCGTGTAATATTCGCAAAGTTCCTTGTTCCCGCTGATGCGGAATGCCTCCGCCGTAATCGCGCAGTTGGCTGCATTGGCCCAGGCGGCCATCGTGGTGCAGCCCGCCTGGAACATTATCGTCCATTCGACGGAAGGGTTCGTCACGCCCTGGGAGTAGGCCTCGCCGTCACGTATGCTCAGGAAGAAATCGACCTCGTTGCGGGCCTCGTCGATGAGGTCGGGGATGCCGTTGCCGCTCTCGCGTATGCCGAGATTATCTTCCGACAGGCGTCCTCCCGTGAGGATATATGGCAACAGGATGTCATAGATATTGCTGACGTGCGCAAGGTGGCGGTCCCAGTCGTATGCGTCGGAGTGGCCGCCGCGGACTTCGGTATTCACCGGACTGCCAGGCAGACGGTGCTGCCAGAAGGCGGATGTGAGGGCCGGCTTGAAATGAGGTTCGTCCCACACGTCACCGCGGAGCTTGCGCCAGTCAGGATGCCACGGCTGGAGATCGGTCTTGTAAACGGTGAAACCTTTAGGATCTACCTCAGGGATGAACTGCGGCTGGCGCGGAACAGGGCTGACCTTGGGGTCAACGGGCTCGCCCAGACGCATATAGTAATAGCCGCGCAGGCTGAAGCGGTATGGCTGGAAATAAATGTCATCGGCTATATCGAAATCCATACTGCAGCCGACGCCCTCGACTACCAGACGGTAGCGTCCCGGCGCGGCGCCCTTGAAATCGATGTTCCAGACATCCGAACCAGTGAGGTCCTTCTTGCCCGCCTCGAATTCGCTTGCGCTCTGATTTTTCCAGAATTTCACCGTACCGGCCGTCTTGCTCTTGCCCGTCGCCACATTGTAAAGATATACCTTGCGGCCCTCGAAACCCTTGTAATCACGCCGGCCACCGTCTCCGAGCCAGAGATAAAGGTCAGCGGCGTGGGTCTGTTCACGGGGCGAATACCCGATGATATTGACGTGGACGGACTCCGACTGTGAATTCCAGATGTCGAATTTTACGCTGGCCTCCTTGACGTCGGCGCCGAGTGCATCAGGGATGCTTACAGTGTACGTACAGCCTTGTTTCATCGGTTTTGGCAGCTGGAGGAATATCCAGTGGTCAAGTTCGCTGGAAAGGGTGTTGTCCGTGTTCATCGGCTTTGACTTCCGGCTGACGCTCAGAGGCGCGAGGCTGCCGAAGGATTTGTCGGAAGAGCTGACTGTCCAGCTGTCAGCTCTTGAAGCGCAGACAGTATCCAGACGCCTCCCGAAAACGAACATCGTGTCATCGCCTGCGGCGAAGGTGTGCCCGAGGTATGCGCTCGGGCCCGTGGCGTTGTCACGGTAGCGGACTTCGCCGTCGCGGAAGCGGAGCATCAGGTAGTCCCTGTCAACCACCTTGACCTCCATAAAGCGGGTTGCCCCGGCCTGAAGAGGCAGGAGCAACGCGAGAGCCGCCAGTGCGGCCTTGATGGCAGTCTTCATATTACTTCACTGCGTTTGGATAATTGTACCTTACAGTGACGCCGAAGTCGTTGATTGCAGAGTTGAGACCGAGCATGCCTTCTTCGGTGACGCCGGTGCGGGTTCCGTCAAGCATCTCGTGAGCCATCCTGTTGAGGTCCTGAACTCTCTGGAGAGTTTCGAGATTGCCCTTGTTGTAATGGCCGGGATACAGTTTCTCTATGCCGAATTTCTTCATATACGCCTCCATCCTGGCAGTGGTTGAGACCAGAGTCGAGAAATTGGAGGTGAGGAGAAGGTTCGTCGAGCCGAATGAATCTCCGCTGAAGCCGTAATGCTTTTCCTTGTCGATGAAGGTTGTGGAGCCCGGTGTATGTCCGGGAGTGTAGACAACTTCTATTTCACGGCCACCGAGGTCAAAGACCATACCGTCCTGCAGGAAGCAGAACTTGCACTTGTACATATTTGCCGCTGCGGAGGCATCGGTCAGGTTCATTCCCATCTGGGCAACGTCTGCCGGGTTGATGTAGATTTCAGGGAACAGGTTGATTGCCATTCCGGTGTGGTCGCCGTGGACGTGGGTTGCGACAAGGGTGACAGGCTTGTCGGTAAGCTTTGCGACGGCCTTGTCGAGATGGCGGAGCATCGTGCCGGCATCGATGAGCAGGGCCTTTTCCTCACCTTCGATGAGATAGACGGACTCGTTGTAGACCATATGGCCGTTGCCTTCCCAGGTGTGTTCGTCTATCTGGCGGAAGACGAGGTCCTCGTCGCGATAGACGATTTTCTCGCTGTATTCTTCTGTATATTCCTTCGCCTCTGCAGCATTCCAGGTAATGATGGCTTCGCCGTTGCGGAAGTAGGTGTCGAGATTCGGCATCCCGAGGTTTGAAGGCTCGGTTGCAGCCTCGCCGCGCTCGATCTGGTCGATGAGGTCTTTCATATCGGAAAGGTACTGCCAGCCCTGCTCCTGACCTTCGGCATAGTCCAGCCAGTCGCGCTGCCAGTAGTGGCCGCCATAGAATTTGAGTGCATCCTTGTCGATTCCGTTGGCAGGGTCTTCGACGAAGGCTGCCAGATGGTAAACGGCGGAGACGTAGCTGTAGAACGCGTCGCGGTTGAATATCCATACACCATGTCCGGAACCGATCGCGTCGCCGGAGAAGATGATGTTGTGACCCTTGAGGTAGAACACCATCGAGCCCGGGGTATGGCCCGGAACGGCGATGGTCTGTACCTTCATACCTCCGAGGTCGAATTCGAAACCCTCATTGTAGAGAGGCCATTTCGCGGCCTCTTCCTGGGTGAGCAGGTTCTGGAAATCAGCCTTAGGGCAGGCGAATGCCACATCAGGGTCATTGCGGTATGCATACAGCATTCCCGTGTGGTCACCGTGGTTGTGGGTGAAGGTGATTATGAGGTCCTTGCCTTTAGTGCGCTCCGCAACGATGCTGCGCAGGGACTCCTCGGCATTGTCAGCCCATTTGATGTTGTTTGACAGGTCTATCAGGAGGGCTTTGCTGCGCCCTACGAGGAGATACATGTCGGAGCAGTTGTTGAAGTGGGTCTTGTTGCCCTCCGCATCGAAGGTTTCGCCTGCAGGATTTTCGTCATTGAAGTCCTGGATGTGATATACGCCCGGCTCTATGACTGAAACGGTGTACGGGCCGACCTGGACGTCGGCCGTGTCTGTCTGACTGCAGGACAGCGCGAGGATGAGAGTGGCCGCGGCTGCTGTTAAGGCAATGATTCTTTTCATATTGGTTATTGTTGATTGTGTATGCTAATTCCCGAACATATAGCTGACGCCGAGCATTACACCGAGGTTGGTGCCCTTGTCTTCGACTGCCGTAGAAACCGCCGGCTTGAGGGTCCGGGTAAAACCCTTGTCGAATCTGAGGTCGATTGCCAGGCCATCGGTGACGAAATATGATACCTGGAGGCCTATGCCGAAATTGAATGGTGCCGGCTTGTATTTGTCGCCTCCCGCAGGATTGAGGGCAGCGTTCGTGACAACCTGATTGCCGACGGCAAATGCGAACTCGGGACCGACCATAAACCTCAGGGCATCATCAGAGCCGACTGCAAAACCGAAGAATACAGGCACCTGGATATAGGAGATGTTGCGTGAATATTTCCCGGTGATCTCACTGTTGGTGGAAACACCCTTGCGGGTATAGATGGCTTCCGCCTGGAGGAAGGTCATATCAGAAAGGAAGAAGGTTCCGGTCACACCGCCATAAAAGCCCACGTTCATTATCGGATAGTCATCGACATTGAGGTTGGTGCCCGGCATCCAATTTCCCGAGACGCCTCCCTTGACACCGAAGTGGAAGCCCTGGCCGGAGGCGCTCACAGCTATAAGGAGCGCAAGCACGATCGTAAATAGTGATTTCGTTTTCATATACATTTCATTTTGGCAAATATACGGTATTATCAGGAACTAAAGAAGATACTCGGCAATTACAGATTCGTCACCTTCAACGATACGCCTGAGGGCGCATGACAGCGAATCCGCCAGTGCGTGATAAGATGAGAGGCGGAGATGGCATTCATTGAACATCGCATCAAGCATCACCCTGTCTCCACGGTTGAAGAACTTTATGTTGTTTACATAATCCGGAGGGGTCGGAGTCGTGCGTGGTGTCGGGACGAGCCTGATGAACATCCTCTGCAACGGGTTCAGGTTCAGGAAATCGCCCAGATCATCCACGGACCAGATTCCATATTCCGATGTGGCGGGGACGGAATACTGAGGTATCAGAATTTCGGCTGAGCGGGAGAGTTCTTCTGAAACCAATGTATAAAGGTCCTTCAAGGAGCGTACGTTTCCAAGACGGAATCCGACAGAGACCATCGAAGCGGTGTATCCCGCTATATTTTTCCGGCAGCCGCGTCGCAGGTATTCATAACCGGTGAAAATGTCTTTCTTCCCTGTCACCCCGGCCATTGCAAGGGCGAATGCCGACATAATCACAGCCAACCTGCTCAAACCGTTCTTTCCGGCCGCCTTCTCCAAAGCCTTTACAGATACTCCCGTATCGGTGACAACCGATGAATATTCAATGTTACTGCCAGGTGCATCGTGGTAAGGGACAGCCCAATCGACGTGGTCGAACACACCTTTGAGAACCTCGGTGTTCGCATCTATTATTTCAGGGGAAGTGGCGATTCTATCATCCTCGATCCAAGCGTAGAAATTGTTGGTGTATTTGGGGCTCAAGCCAAAATATTTCCGGAAAATATCCCTTATGGTCTGGCTGACCCCGAACCCGTCCGACATCATATGATAGATGTCGAACATGAAATATCCGCCTTTTTCAGTGCTCACAATCCTTATCCTGTACGGAAGTTCATCGAACAGGTCGAAAGGCCGGATGAATCCGTCGATTGCCGCCAGGGCTTCAGATTCTGACATCCTTTCAACCACGACTGGCCTCAACCGTTCCGGCGCGAACTTGAAGCAGACATTTCCTCCGTCATCCCTGCAGATGACAGTCTGGAAAGTCGATGAGGAGGCAAGATAGTCATTCGTGCACTTTGCAAGCCGTCTGCAGTTTACGAGAGGGCTCAACTTTATGACCTGGGGGATGTTCAGGTTCACCCCGCGGCAGGCCGCGCTGTCGAACATAAAACTCACCGCTCCGGCATTCAGACCCCCGATAGGCTGAAGGGACCTGCGCCCTTCCATTTCCTTTTCCTGCTCAGTTTTTTCAGAGGCACTTTCCGCTGCATAATATAGTTCCGAGATTCCGCGCAAGGTGCGTCCTTTATAGAAAAACGTTGACTGCAACTTGTCATCACCCATTTTTCCCATGACATCTATCACATCCAGGCTTTGGCCGCCAAGATTGAAAAAGTCATCATTCATTCCGACCTTCCTGAGCTTCAGCACCCTCGCCACATTCCGGCACAGACTCTTTTCAAAATCAGTTTCAGGCGCTGAATATGGGACTTCGAATCTTTCCGGCGAAGGGAGGGACATCCTGTCAATCTTCCCATTCTTCGAAACAGGAATCCTCGCGATTTTCACGAATCGCGACGGTATCATATAGTAAGGAAGCGTCTCCTGCATCTTCCGGCACAACAAATCAGGGTCAAAGCCCGGTTTCGGCACATAATACAGGGCAAGGAACGATTCCCTTGAATTTTCAAAACCCCTGACCACACACTCTATTCCCGCAATCCTTGCAGCTACGTGCTCCACCTCCTCCGGTTCGACTCTGTTGCCGTCAATCTTCACGATATTGGACGAACGCCCCGTCAGCACATACAGGCCGTCTCCGTTTATTCTTGCAAGGTCTCCCGTATGATACCAGCCGTCCTGGAATACGCTGTTGTCCGAATCCACGTATCCTCTTGTGAACGGCACACGGCAGAGCACCTCCCCTTCCGGGGAAAGTTTTACCTCCACGCCCTGGCCGGGCAGGCCGACAGGACAGGGGCTTTCACCTCCGGCGACCCTGTGCTTGCATATGACAAAACCCGTCTCACTCGCCATATACAGATTGTACACCGTGCGTGACGATGACGGGATGTTGTCTGACTGGGCGGCCCCCAGATATACCAGCTTGACGCAGTTCGGAAGCAGTCTGTGGTATCTGCAGTACATATTCGGAGGCAGGAATGTCTCGGAAATCCTATTGTCCTTCAGGAAGCTGAAGAATTTGACCGGGTTCTTGATTGTTTCATAGGACGGAATATACAGGGACGCTCCGCAGAAGAGCGTAACGTCGATTATAAGGTTCGCCGCCACGAAATTCAACGGTACGGTGACACCGAAACGGACATCTTCCGTTTCCATCACTCCACCGGTATGGATGAGGGATTTCATAGCCACCTCTATGACACCCCTTTCGTGGATCACACCTTTGGGCGAACCCGTGGTGCCTGACGTGAAGACAAGACAGGCCGGATCGTGCTCGTCGGCATCCTCGGATCCTGTCAACGGGGCGGAGCCTGACTGAATGGTCCTGAACAGTTCATCGTCGATTACGATACCGGCTTTGGACAGTTCCTTTATGCGCCTGGTACGCTCTTCAGGGTATCCGGCCTCAACGATGACATAGGCGCATCCGGCCCGCAGGATGCCGATCATCGCCACAAAGACGCCGGCGCCCCTCGTCATATTGACCATAACGAAGGAATCCCGGCCAAAACCCGCTTCTTTAAGATAGGAATAGATTTTTCCGGATGCCGTCCAGGACTCACCTCGGGTGTATGCTGTCTTCTCATCGGCAAACGCCGGACGGGAAGGGTCTGCATCAACAAAACCCTGCCACTTTTTCAAGAAAACAGTTCCCGTGGAGTTCATTGATTTCCGCTATTATCAAAAAGATCTCAAGGCAGACAACGCCTTGTGGTACTCTATGCAACTGTCCACATATTCTCCGTCTGCAGTGCGGACGTCAAGCTCCGCTTTCAGCAGTTCAGACAGAGTGGCCCGGCCGGCCCTGTAATCGGCCTTGACCCTGGTCTCCGCGCCTCTGGCGGCAGCCAGGGCATCTTCAGCCACCTTCGCATTCTCATAAGCCGTCTCGAAATCGAGCATCATCTTCTGGCGGCGCAGTTCCAGCTGGGAATCAATATATTCTTTCTCGTTCTGAACCTTGAGCACCTCGTTCTCGTAACGTTTCGCCTTATAAGCCATCTTTCCGAGACCGGTGATCGGTATCCTGACCGAAGCGAATACGATGCTGTGGAACAGATTGCCGGATGCAATCCCCGAAGGATTGAAATATCCATAAGAATAGCCGAGCCCTACTTCAGGAAGGTTTTCTCCCATCGCCATCCGCTTCTCGAGCTTCTTCGCCTGAAGGTTGATATCCATAAGACGCGATTCAACCGGCTCCTGTTCCTGCAAGGACGCTATGACTGCCGACGGATCCTCCAATGAGACGATGCTGTCAGTAAAATACAGGCTGTCGAGCTCGCGGAATCCGCAGTTCACTCCTATTGAATTGAACAGATTGATCTTGGCAAGCCTCAATCCGCCGCGCAGCTGCACCTCTGCGGCCGCCGTCTCCTTTTTCTTCAGCGCCACCATCTCCACGTCGGATTCAAGAGCCAATCCGGCATTCCTGGCAGACAGGACATCCTTGTAGAGCGTGTCAAGCAGCCGCTTCCCTTCTTCAAGGGTCTTCTGCTTCTCCTGAAGCGACACGACAAGCCAATATTTCTCCTCGACATCCTGACGGGTGTCCCTCTCCTTCATCTCTTTCTGCAGTTCTGCCGCTTCCACGCCTATTGACGCCAGACGATTGCCGTTGACCACCCGCCCTCCGGCATATAGCGGCTGTATGGCTGTAACCGAACCTACCAGTCCTTTGTTGAAAGCCCGGAAATCCGATTTGAGACCATTCTGGTATGCAAAATCCTCAATCGCGTTGCGAAAATTCCATGCGGCATCGCTTGTCCCGATGATGTCGGTGATCGTAAGGCTGAAAAGCGGGCTGGAAGCCTGATAAGCCACACCGTTGATGCTGACATCCGGGAAAAAGCTCCACAGCGCCTCGCCCTTCTGCGCCCTGGCAGAAGAAATGTCGAGGCGCGCATTCTTCAGATACGGATCGTTGCGTTCGCTCATATCCAGACACTGCTCCAGGCTCCATTCGCGAGGAAGGGCAGCATTGTCAGATGCGGCTTCCTGGCCGAAGAGGCTAGGAGAAACGCATAGGAGAACGGCTGCAGCCGCCATTTTTGCAATGCCGCCGCCGGCATTGCCTTTCCTGTCGGATTTTCTGAATGAAAGCCAGTATGTAACAGGCATTATCAGCACAATCAGGCAGATGGAAAGCAGTGTGCCGAATGCGATGATGATGCCCATAGGCATCCACATCAGGTCACCGCCGAGAATCATCGGCAGCACGCCAAGGGCAGTCGTGCAGGATGTGAGGAATATAGGCCTCATCCTTCGCTGGCCGGCAAGCATTGCGGCATCGTAAACGCTCATCCCATTTTCGTGCCTGAGCTCTTCAGCATAGTCAAACATTATTATTCCGTTTCTCACGATTATGCCGACAAGACTGATCAGTCCCAGCACGGCGGTTATGGTGAAGTCCATATCAAAGATCCAAAGTCCGAGGGAGGCCCCGAACAGGCACAAAAGGCTCAGCGCCATGGTCAGCGTGGCTATGCCTGCCTTCTTGAAATGAATAAGCAGGAAAATGAACAGCACAAGCACTGCGGCAAGGAAACTAAATGCCACTTGCGGGAATATCTCCCTGTTTGTGGAATCAAGGCCACCATAATAAACCTCCGCTCCATCAGGGAGCTCCGGACTTACGTTCTCTTCGATATATTTCCTTATCTGCTTCATTGCGGCGGGCTGTGCCTTGCCCATACGCATATCGGCATACAGCGTTATGCCGTCCTCTCCCATATACCGCGGATAGTCCGGCAAGGTCCAGTCCGGCGTCACGGCAGCGACCTGCGAGAGCGGTACTGATTCATACGGCTTCAACCCCGGGATAAGAAGGGATTCGATATCGGAATAATCCACGTCCTTGCCATAAGATCCGCAATATACGTTTACAGAAACCTTTTTCCCGTCTTCATATAATGTCGCGACAGGGAAACCGTTGAAAGTTTCGCCCAGAGTCAATGCCAGTGTCGCCCTGCTGACCCCCAGACGGGATGCCTCATCCTGGTCGATGGCCACGTTGACTCCCGCAACATAGTCATCACAGTCGCTGTGAACCCACTTCAGCATATCATCCATCCCGTACATATAATTCCTGATGCTGTCGGCAAACGGCTTCAGATCCTCAACGGGAGCTCCCTTCAGGGTTATGGCTACTGCGCCCTCCACCTCATAATCCATCTGCTTGAAACGTATGAGCGCATCCGGGAACAGATGCTCATATTCCGCTTCCATATCATAAAGCGCATCAACAGTCGCCTTGTTGGACCTTGTGTTGACGATCAGCTGGGCAACGTTGTCACCCGGAAGTGCCGGCGAATATGTACAATGGAAGCGAGGCGCGCTTTCTCCTACGAACGCGGTTACGGATTTTATCCGCGAAGTGTCCGCAAGGATGATTCTGGAGAGAGAATCAGCCACCTGCGACGTCCTTTCCAATGATGAGTTGTCATCAAGGTATATCTCAACGGCGAAACAGTCACGTGCCAATTTAGGCATCATCTGGACATTGAGTTTAGTGAACATCACGACGCCCAATGCTATGGCGGCTACGCCTGTGAGAACCGTAACGGCCGAGTGCCTGAAGCAGAACGCCTCCGCCTTGTCGTAAATGCGCTGGATGAAGGCGAAGAACCTGTTCTGCATCCTGCTTATCGGATTGTTTTCGTTCGCCATCCCGGATGATATGAACCTGATTTCCAGCGATGGGACCACCAGCATGGCATAGATCAGTGAAAAGCCAAGCGCTATGGCAATTATCCACGGGAACGGCTGGACGAAATCTCCCAGATAGCCTGTGATGATCTTTTTCGTAGGGAAAAACATCAAGCTGATTGCGAGAGTCGCCATAAACATTGGCATAAAAAGCTGTCGGGAGCTTTCAAGAGCCGCTTCCCGTCTGCCCATACCTTTGCCAAGCTTGTCCATATATCCGTCCATCGTGATGATGGAATCGTCCACAATCATTCCGAGCACGACTATCAATGCAGCCAGCGTGACAGTATTCAACTGCATCCCGGTGATATACATTACAGCCAGTGTCACAGCCGTACAGACAGGGACGCCGGAACCGGCTATCAGGGCCGAGCGCATAGGGAAGAGCATCAGCATCACCAGTATCACGACAAGCATTGCGATGAAAAGGTCACGCAGGAACCCGACTATGGATTGCTTCACGGCCTTCGGCTGGTCAGTTATGCGGCTCAGCGTTACGGAATCCGGGAGACTCTCCCTGAATTCCGAAAGGACCTTCTCGACATCCTCTCCGAAATCGACGATATTGTTGTCGCCGCTCATCGACACGTTAATCACAAGGGCGTTATGTCCGTTATATGCAACATAGGGAGCCGGGGTCACATAGCGTCTCTCTATGGTAGCTATATCTTTCAGCCTCAATGTATTGCCATCGGGATCCACATATACGACCTTATCCTCGACCTCCTGCTCGCCTGTCACGGCGCTGCTGATATGTATCGGAGAATTGACGTTATTGTTGCTGAGTGAGCTGAATGAGGAACTTGCCGTTGAAGCCTGGAATTCCAGCATCAGCTGTGCGGGGCTTATCCCGTATGTCGAGAGCCTCTCCAGGTCGATTTCAACCGCTATCTCCTCTTCCTGGGCACCATAAACGGTCGCTTTGGAAAGCTCCGGAATATGTCTAAGCCTCCTGCAGAGTTCATTGGCATATCCGAGAAGTTCCGAATATCCCTTGTCATCCGATTCCATTGCAATCAGCAGCGAGCTGGTCTCGCTGTAATCGTCAATCACCACGACATCAACCACTCCCGGCGGTAGTGTCAGTTTGGAGGCCTCAAGCCTGTGACGTATCTTCGACCAGGCTACATCTTTTTGTGACGCCGGAGTATTGACGTCGAGGGTTATGTAACAGATGCCGTCCTTCGAATGCGACTGCATCTTGCTCCGGTTTACCTCAGGAATCGACAGCAGCAGTTCTTCGAGAGGTTCGGCAAGCTGCACCTTGACCTCTTCAGCGCTTGCACCCGGATAAATGCCGGCCACAAGGCCCCATTTGATCTGGAATGTCGGGAACTCGTCACGGTTCATCCTGAACAGCCCGGCTATGCCGACTGCCAGAAGAATCACCAGAACAGCCCACAGCACTTTCTGGTGGTCTATCGCCCACGAGACGAATTTAAGTTCCTTTTTTGCTTTCTGGTCCATTTCCCGATTATTGCTCAATGACTTTCATCCCTCCGGACACCTTCTGATATCCTTTGACTATCACTTTTTCACCCTCTTCAAGTCCGTCCGTGACAATCACGCCCATACCTGAATATCCTCCTACCGTAATGCGTCTCTTCGAGACCACGCCGGATTCCGACAGCCAGACATATTTCCCATCGGAATCAAGCTGCACCGCACCTGAAGGAACTACGATGGAGTCATCTCCATTATTGTCAAAGCGCACCTTTGCCAGCATTCCGGGCATAAGTCCGGAAATCCTTTCATCAAGGACAAGAGTGCACATATAGCTATGGGTCAATTCTGAAGAAAGAATATTCTTTTCGGACACGTGCGCCTTGACTTCGGAAAGGCCCAGCGCAGGGATATCGACAGTTGCGGCCGCCCCCTTGAGGATGGAGTTTATTTCGTTTTCGTGGACGGAGATCCGTATCTTCAGATTGGACAGGTCCAGGATCGTCATCATTCTCTGAGCGGCCAGCACTTCCACTCCGGAAGTCGGGAATACTTCGCTGATGACGCCCCTGTACGGAGCCTTCAGCGAGCAGTCCTCCTTTGCCCTGCGGGCTGATACCATCGCCGCCTCGGCCTTGTCCAGAGCAGTCTTTATATCAACCATCTGAACCTCGGTGACACTTCCTGAAGAATAAACCTGGCTTACTCTGTCATATCCGTCCTGAGCCTGTTTCAGATTCGCCTGCGCTATCTGGAAGGCGCTCTCGACGGACTGCGAACTGATGACAGCCGTGACGGCACCTTTTTCGACGACACTTCCCTTTCCTACCAGGACGCTCTGCACCGTGCCGGAATAAGGAGCGAGAAGAGTAACTGACTTGGACGGGGTCACTTCTCCCATATAAGAATGGCGGCTGAGCGAGGCGGAGGATGTGACCGTTATGGTTTCAACCTTCACGGGAGACTTGTCCCTTGTGCTGTGCCGCACGACATTGGGCTGGCAGGAGCATAACGCGAGAACCGCTATGACCGATATTGACAATCTATTCATTTTCAGTTGCTATGCAGTTGACGAACGACTTTGTGACCTGGCCTTCGATATAATAGCCTTCATACTTGCCGCTGACTTCCAGGTCAAAGATTATCGTATTCTGGAAGCGCTGCCCGGTTCCGCCGATGGAAAGCAGCATTGACGCATCCTGAATCAGCGACGTGATGTCGGAATAGACGGGCATTGTGCGTTCTACTGGAACGAGTGTGATGGCGTCATCCGTGGCGGTGGCGTCAAAAACGACAGGGGCGCCGCCGGTGACGTTCATCGTCACCTTGAGTTTTCCGCCGTTGCCTTCAACGATATGCATCTGACCGCTCTCGTTCGGCAAATGACGGATGAACACGGTGTCGCGCGGCTCGCTGTCATCAAGAGGGATGGTCTTGCCGGTTATCTCGACATATCCGCCTGTTTTGAACGAGAAATTGCCCTTGAAAAGTTCGGGGCCGACCTTACTGCAACCTGACAGCATGACGCAGGCCGCCAGCAGGAGTAACAATGTGTTTTTCATACGCAACATAATTTATTTCTGCATCCCCCAGAAACTCTTGTCGAAACTTCCTTCAACAATTTCCTCTATCCCGTCATCGAGAGAGCAGAAGAAATCGATTCCGACAATGTCTTCCAGTTCGTTTATCGTAACGCAGCAGTCGGGGTATGACTGCGGCACGGAACTGTTCTCCATAATGAAGGCGACCGCCTGGTACGAACCGCCGTCCCGCGCGAGGACGGCCTTGAAGAAGGCGTCCGGGACGGTGACCCTGTTGTCACCTATCGTTCCGTTTACGGCATCACCGATGATAGGGCCGCTGACGATATATATTTCGCCGAAGCGCCGTGCCCAGTCCCTGACTCGCTGTTCCAGGCTGTTCCAGCTTTTGCCGTTGTTGTACTCGTTCTGCGGGCAGATGTTCGTGTAGTTGAAAGTGTCGTTCATTGCCCTGTCGCTCCAGGTGAAGTCGCCCGCGGGTGCCATATGCCCGTTGGTCCAGCCGGAACGCCTGTAATCAGAGCGGTCCGCCTGCCTGACCTGCGCGTGAGGGTCCCTGTGGAACTGTTTCTCGCCACGTTTCGCGTATCCGCCGAGTTCCTGCTTTGACAGACTGTAGGCTACCCAGCGGGGTTGCTTGTGGGTCTCATCATATGAGACGGTGAAGGCGACCTTTTCAGGATCCGGCTGGATGTTTGAATTGCCGCTGTACGCAACGTCGGAGTATCCGGAATATTCTATGATCTTCTCTCCTGCACGGATGGCCGGGAGCTCAAGGCGCATTCCGCCTTCTCCCTCCTCCTGCGGAGCCGTACACCCGCACAGCCCCAGAAGCATCGCGAAAAGAAAAGTGATATGGTTCATCGTACACAAATATAACAAAATATAAGCATCTTGACGGCAGTTTCCGTCAATATTTAAATGTTTTACTATTTTCCGGGAAAGTGTATGCCTTTTGCAAAATTGTGCTGAAATGGGTACATTTGTTCGCCGAATTTAATTTGACAGTGCAACAGCACTATCGGATGTAAAGTTAAACATTTT
>JAUNNZ010000053.1 GCA_030537315.1 Bacteroidia bacterium | reverse complement strand
TGCAAGGTGTTCGGTTAATCAACAAATCTTCCACGGACTTTTGGCGGTGAGCCGAAAAATAATGGGAAATGCTATATCAGCGTCCCCCACTCCTCAGTCTTGGCATCCATATCACGCTTGAGTTCAAGATACTCGCGCGTGAGTTCCATTATGTCATCCTTTTCAGATGGGGATGAGAGTATGCCTTCTATGGCCTTCATACGCTTTTCGAGCTTCTCGATTTCAGATTCGAGATATGAAATGCGGGCCTTTTTCTTCCTGTCCACCCGGACTTCTGCGCGGTTCTGCTCGAATGCGGCCTTTTTCACGGCCTCCTTTGCCGCAGCAGCCGGATCCGAGGCGGAATCCCTGCCCACGCGTTCAAGCTCCTGTAAAGTCTCGATTTTGCGTTTTTCGAGGAATTCCGAGACAGAGCCGAGATGTTCGCGGACCTTGCCATCGCGGAACTCGTACATCTTGTCGACAAGTCCGTCAAGGAAGTCACGGTCGTGTGAAACGACCAGAAGCGTACCGTCATAGGCCTTGAGGGCCTGTTTCAGGATATCCTTCGACTTGATGTCCATATGGTTGGTAGGCTCGTCGAGGGCGAGGAGATTGTAGTTCTGGAGCATCAGCTTGGCCATTCCAAGCCGGGCGCGTTCACCGCCCGACAGGACGCTGACGCGCTTGTCTATATCCTCCCCACGGAACAGGAACTGGCCGAGGAGGTCGCGCAACTTGGTGCGGATGTCTCCGACAGCTATGCGGTCAAGGGTTGAATATACGGTCTCGTTCTTGTCGAGTACGTCTTCCTGATTCTGGGCATAGTAGCCCAGAAGGACGTTGTGGCCAATCTTCGCCTCTCCGGAGAACGGTTCGAGCTCACCGGCCACGACTCTCATCAATGTAGTCTTGCCTTCGCCGTTGCGGCCGATGAGAGCCACCTTCTCTCCCCTCTTGATCTCTATGTTCGCTCCGCTGAACACCACCTTCTGCGGGTAGCCGACCTCAAGGTCGGTGCCCTTGAAGACCACGTCGCCGCTGCGCGGCGCCGGAGGGAACTTTACAGTGAGCCTGACGTTGTCGGTCTCATCGATTTCCAGCCTCTCAAGCTTGTCGAGAGCCTTGATGCGGCTCTGCACCTGGTTCGACTTCGTCGGCTTGTAACGGAAGGCCTGGATGAACTCCTCGGTCTTCTGAATCATCTTCTGCTGGTTCTCGTAAGCGGCCGTCTGCTGCTGCAGACGCTCAGCGCGAAGGGTAAGATATTGTGAATAAGGTACTTTGTAGTCATGGATATGGCCAAGCATCACCTCCACAGTACGGTTGGTGACATTGTCCAGGAACTTGCGGTCGTGCGATACGAGCAGCAACGACGCGCGGCGGGCCTTGAGATAATCCTCAAGCCACTCGATGCTTTCTATGTCAAGATGGTTCGTAGGCTCATCAAGCAGCAGCACCTGCGGGTTGCGAAGAAGGATCTTGGCGAGCTCGATACGCATGTTCCAGCCCTGCGAGAAGGTCTCGGTGAGGCGACCCAGCTCGTCATCGCGGAAACCGAGACCGAGCAGGGTGCGGCGCGCCTGGACCTCAGGCGGTTCTGAATGGCTGACGGCCAGGCGGTCGTTCAGGTTGCTCAGACGCTCTATGAGTTCACTGTAGGACTCCGACTCATAGTCGGTGCGGCTCTCCAGCTCACGTGTGACCGCGGCGATCTCCTGCTCGATCGCCGCCGTCTGCTCGAAGGCGGTCATGGCTTCCTCCATCACGGTGCGGCCGCGATGGTGTTCCATTATCTGTGGAAGATAGCCTATGCTGATGTCATTAGGCTTGTCTATACGGCCGGATGTAGGGCTCTGAATGCCGCAGATAAGTTTCAGGATGGTTGACTTCCCTGCGCCATTCTTGCCCACAAGGCCTATCTTGTCCGACTCGCTGACGTGAAAATTGATCTTGTCCAGCAGGACAAAACCACCGTAGGCAACAGTTACGTCGTCAATCGAGATCATTACTTCCTGTCAGCCTGGTTTTCCTGGTCTTCAGGTTCATTCAAGCCTTCCTTGAAGCTCTTCGTACCCTTGCCCAGGCCCTTCATGAGTTCAGGAATCTTCTTGCCGCCCACAAGCAGCAGGATGACCAGGACGATGAGAAGGATCTCCCAGAATCCGATATACAGGGGAAATATGGTGAGAAGGTTCATATTACAGTTTGCTCAGGGTTGATTCAATCGCTTCGATACGTGCAAGGGCGTCTGCTTCCTTCTTGCGCTCACCTGCTATGACGGCCTCCGGGGCGTGTGCCACGAAGTTGGCGTTTGCAAGCTTTGCGCGCACGCCGGCGAGGAACTTCTTCTGGTACTCAAGGTCCTTCAGAAGCTTGCCCTTCTCCTCATCGGCATTGATGAGTCCCTCGAGAGGCACGCTGAAGTTCACGGTTCCCACGATGAATGAAGTGGAAGTGCCGTCTGCGCTGCCTGCAACCACGTCCGTGACGTTGGCGAGCTTCTTGACTGCCGGATGGAGTTCTGCCGGGAAGGCGCCTTCGGCAAAGAGCTTCAGGCCCTCCTTCGGAGATATCTGCTTCTGGGCGCGCACTGCGCGTACGCCGATGACGGCCTCGCGTGCGACCTCGAATTCCGCAAGGAATTTCTCGTCGTATGCGCCGGCCTTCGGAGTGTTCTGGAACATGATGGTCGCACCTTCGGCGCGTTCCTCCATCGCCTGCCAGAGTTCCTCTGTGATGAACGGCATGATAGGATGGATGAGCTTCATCAGCTTCTCGAAGAATTCGACTGTAGCCTTGTATGTAGCGCCGTCAACGGCTGCACCGTATGCAGGCTTCACAAGCTCGAGGTACCAGCTGCAATAGTCGTCCCAGAAAAGCTTGTAGATAGCCATCAGCGCGTCGCTGATGCGGAATTTGCCGTAATGGTCCTCCACTGTCTCGATGGTCTTGGAGAGGAGGTTGTCGAACCACTTGACCGCAAGGGCGGAAGCCTCCGGCTGGGCGGCGGTGTCATCGACTGACCAGCCGCTGACGAGGCGCCAGGAGTTCCAAATCTTTCCGCAGAAGTTGCGGCCCTGCTCAACCTGAG
This sequence comes from Bacteroidia bacterium, assembly GCA_030537315.1. Classification (GTDB taxonomy): domain Bacteria; phylum Bacteroidota; class Bacteroidia; order Bacteroidales; family UBA932; genus Cryptobacteroides. The sequence continues at coordinate 4,066 of JAUNNZ010000053.1, read as the reverse complement.
ACTCGTCGTAGAGGATGTCGTTGCCGGCGGAACTGCAGAGCAGCATTCCGAGGCGGACAGCGTCAGCGCCGTATTTTTCTATGAGGACGAGCGGATCAGGGCTGTTGCCGAGGGTCTTGCTCATCTTGCGGCCGAGCTTGTCGCGGACGATGCCGGTGAAGTAGACGTTGCGGAACGGGACGTCCTTCATGAACTCGCCGCCCGCCATTATCATTCTGGCAACCCAGAAGAAGATGATGTCCGGACCGGTGACGAGGTCGTTTGTAGGATAGTAGTAGCTGAGGTCGCGGTTCGGGGTACGTTCCGGATGTCCCGGGAACTGAGGGTCGAACACGCTGATAGGCCACAGCCAGCTGCTGAACCAGGTGTCGAGTACGTCCTCGTCCTGCTTGAGGTCGGCTGCCGTGAGGGCAGGGTTGATCTTCTGTGCGGCGGCAAGGGCCTTTTCGGCGGTCTCCTCCACTACCACCTGTCCGTCAGGAAGGTAGTATGCGGGGATGCGCTGGCCCCACCAGAGCTGACGGGAGATGCACCAGTCGTGGGCGTTCTCCATCCAGTGGCGGTATGTGTTGAAGTATTTGTCCGGAATGAACTTGATATTGCCTGAGGCGACAGCCTCGAGTGCGTCCTTCGCAAGGTCTTCCATCTTGAGGAACCACTGCGCGCTGAGCTTAGGCTCGATGACGGCATTGGTGCGCTCTGAATAGCCTACAGGTGATGTGTAGTCCTCGATCTTCACGAGGTTGCCGGATTCTTCGAGGAGCTTGACGATGTTCTTGCGGGCCTCGAAACGGTCCTGGCCGACAAGGATCTGCGCCTTCTCATTGAGGCAGCCGCGGTCGTCGATGATCTCCATCACAGGGAGATTGTGGCGCAGGCCGATTTCGTAGTCGTGGGCGTCGTGGGCCGGAGTGACCTTGAGGCAGCCGGTACCGAAATCCATCTCGACATAGTCGTCTTCTATGACAGGTATCTCCCTGTTGATCAGAGGGATAAGCACCTTCTTGCCGCGCAGCCAGTGATGACGTTCGTCGTTGGGGTTGACGCAAATCGCGGCATCAGCCATTATGGTCTCCGGACGGGTGGTGGCGATGACAAGGAACTTGTCGGTAGGGTTGCCGTTGCCGTCTGAGATATAGTATTTCAAATGGTAGAAATGGCTCTGGGTGTCGCGGTGGATCACCTCGTCGTCGGAGATGGCGGTGAGGGCCACAGGGTCCCAGTTGACCATACGCACGCCGCGATAGATCCATCCCTTCTTGTAGAAGTGGACGAATGTGGCGTAAACGGCATCGGAGAGGGCCGGTTCCATCGTGAAGCGGGTGCGGTCCCAGTCACAGGACGCGCCGAGCTTGCGGAGCTGGTTCAGGATGATGCCGCCGTGCTCCTCCTTCCATTCCCAGGCATATTTGAGGAATTCCTCACGGGTGAGGTCTTCCTTCTTGATGCCCTGCTTGGCGAGCTTCGCTACAACCTTGGACTCGGTCGCGATGGAGGCGTGGTCGGTGCCGGGGACCCAGCACGCGTTCTTGCCGTCCATACGCGCCTTGCGGATGAGCACGTCGTTGAGAGTATTGTTGAGCACGTGGCCCATATGGAGGATACCCGTCACGTTCGGTGGCGGAATCACGATGGTATATGGCTCACGTGAGTCTGGTTCAGAGTGGAAACACTTGTTATTCAGCCAATAGGCATACCATTTGTCCTCGACTTCTGCGGGGTTGTATTTTGCACTTAATTCCATAGCTCGCAAAGATAATCATTTTGATGATTATTTCTTAAATTTGCGGTATGGAAAACGAAAAGAACAAACTCAATATCGAGTTGAAGCCCGAGGTAGCCAGAGGCTCATACTCAAACCTCGCGATCATCAGCCACTCACACAGCGAATTCGTGATCGACTTCGCCGCCAACCTTCCGGGATATCCGAAGCCGGAGATCTGCAACCGCATACTCATGGTCCCGGAGCACGCGAAAAGGCTTCTGAACGCTCTCGCGGAGAATATCTCGAAATACGAAGCCAACTTCGGCAAGATAGACCTCGGCGGTCCGCAGCCGGGCGCGACATTCAACCTGGCCGACTTCAACAACCCCAACGGGGCCAAGTCATAACTGATCCCCTCCGATGAAAAAGATCATCCTGGGCAGCGGTTCACCCCGCCGCCGCGAACTTCTCGGCGGCCTGGACCTCCCGTTCACCGTTGATACGGGAAACACCTTTGAAGAGTCCCTCGAACCCGGAACCGAAGCTCACCTGGTGCCCGTCCACATGAGCGTCGGCAAGAGCCACGGCTTCCACCGCGCCCTCTCCCCCGACGAAGTCCTCGTCACCGCCGACACGGTAGTGATTCGTACAGACGCGAGTGACTCGCGTGTTGTTCTGGGCAAGCCGCACAGCCGCGAGGAGGCGGTGGAGATGCTGAAGGCGCTCAGCGGGCGCACGCACGAGGTGGTCACGGCAGTGACCATCCGGGACAGCGTGCGCGAGGAGACCTTCACCGATTCCACTCTGGTGACTTTCGATGAACTGAGCGAGGAAGACATCAACTATTACATCGACCGCTACAAGCCGTTCGACAAGGCCGGAGCATACGGGATCCAGGAGTGGATAGGCTATGCCGCCATCTCCGGAATCGAGGGTTCATTCTACAATGTAATGGGCTTCCCCGTACATAAAGTCTATCGTGAACTGAAAAAGTTCATTTAGTGGATAATCAGAAGTTTACATACCCTTTCTGCTACATCCCTTCAGAAGAAGTCAGGGCTGCGGCGGAGTCGCTTGTGGAGCGGCTCGGCGGCAGCGTGTTTTCCGAGGGGAAGATGATGGGGGTGCTTATTACGGACAAAGGGCCGCTATACGGCTTCAGCGGCCTCGCTGGAGGCGCGGCCGTGGTTCCGGGATTCGTCCCTCCAATCTTCGACCTCACCGCCCCGGACGGATATTTCAAGCTCCGCGAAGCGGAGATCTCCGCGATGCCCGGAGGCCCGGAAAAGGCTGCAGCCTCAAAGGAGCTGCAGGACTGGATATTCACGCAGTACCGCGTGCACAACGCGCTCGGGCAGGAACTCTCCATCAAGGAGATATTTGCCCTGAGAGGGCTTGTCCCACCGGGCGGCACAGGCGAATGCGCGGCCCCGAAACTGCTTGAATACGCCTATCGCAACGGTCTGAAACCCATTGCGATGGGAGAATTCTGGTACGGAGCCTCCCCTGCCTCCGAAGTGCGCGAGCAGGGCCGCTTCTACCCGTCCTGCACGGGCAAATGCGGTCCCCTTCTCACCTGGATGATGCAGGGGCTCGACGTCGAACCCAACCCTCTGGACAAGGAATTCACCGCCCTGGAAGAACCAGAAGTGCTCTACTCCGACGATACGATCATAATTGTGAACAAACCCGCCGGAATGCTATCAGTTCCAGGTCGAACAAAGGCAGTTTCCCTGTTGGAATGGCTCCAGAGCCGTTTCGGCGAAGTACATTCCTGCCACCGGCTGGATATGGACACCTCCGGCGTGATGGTCTTCGCCCGTTCGCTCGAGGCCAAGATCTGCCTCGAGCTCCAGTTCGCGGGCCACGAGGTCAAGAAGACCTATCGTGCCCGCCTGTGCGCCCCATCGGGTGCCGTCGGTAGCCGTGACCTCCGCCCGGGAACGCACGGCACCATCGCCCTCCCCCTCTCCCTGGACTACTACGACCGTCCGAGGCAGATGGTTGACTATGAGCACGGAAAACAGGCGATTACAGAATACGAAGTATTGGAAGCCCTGCCGGACGGCGAACTTGAGGTGCGTTTCACTCCCCTTACGGGCCGCACGCACCAGCTTCGCGTCCACGCCGCCCATAAAGCCGGAATCGGCCGCCCCATAAAAGGCGACCGACTCTATGGCGCTCCGGGCGCCGGGAGACTTTTCCTGATTGCCGACTCAATACTCTTCTCGCATCCTGCAACCAAAAAGAAAATGAGTTGGTGTCTCACGACAACAACTCATACTAACCACATAATTAATAACACTAAAACTAATAACCAATAGGTTGATGGGCCAGAACGGTCACTTGCTCAACCCGGAT
>JAUNNZ010000003.1 GCA_030537315.1 Bacteroidia bacterium | reverse complement strand
ATGCCGCGGCCTCACAATCTTACACCTCTGTTGCACTGTTCACTTGAATCGGGGTTGGTATTTTAGAAAATTTGATTATATTTGCAGCGTTATCGGATGATAATAGCATTTGGATTTATGCTTTAAGGCTGGATAGCCGCAGGTTACTATGACAGGCAATGTGCTCATAGGTGGAAATAGTATAGGATGCAATATTTCTTCCCCTTCATAGTAGGCTGATTAAGAATTCCTTAATGAGCTTTTTTTGTGTCCTACACTTAAATACATTTATTTATTATGAGCAAAATTATTATCAAGCTCGAGCAGTCAAACGCACTGCAGACATCAAAAGAAGGGGTAAAAATCAACAAGATCACTTCATCAATTTCTCCTCTCTCACTTATCAAGCTTCTCAAAGAGGCTGACAACAAGATCAACCCTCGTACCGCAACTGAGAACAAGGTTACCAGGGCTATCTATGAAACCCTTGACAAGTCACCTGAGTTGTTCTGGTATAAGACTAAGGGTATTCTTATCGCAACCAAAGAATGCCGTTTCCTTGAAAGAAACCGCGTTGAGTTGTCTTTCAACGAGCCTGAGTTCGAGGGCATCATGGATGGTGGACACAACACCTTCGCTATTGCGAGATTCCTTATTGATAAGCTCTTTGGTGAGACATTCAAAGATTGGAATAAATGCAAGGCTTACTGGGCTGACAACTATGACACCATCCTTGAGAAGTTCAATGCAGAGGAGAACAATCCAGCATATCGCTTCAGTGTTCCTGTCGAGATCATCTGCCCTAACAACGAAGAGGGCTCTGTAGAGGAGTATTATAATGTAATCTCCGAGATCTGTTCTGCACGTAACAGCAACGTAGAGCTTAAGGCAACCGCTCTTGGCAACCAGGTAGGATGTTATGAGTATCTCAAGGAGATTCTTCAGAATTACCCTATTATTTGGAAGACTGGTGAGAAGGGAACTATTAAGTCAGAGGACGTAATTGCTATGGCAGACATTCCTCTTCTCTTCCTCCAGCAGATTGGCAAGTTGCCTAAGGACGTAAAATCCTTTAACAGGGTTAACGCCTACTCTTCTAAGGGCCAGTGCGTGACATTCTTCAACTCAGTCCTTTCACATGAGGCTGTGGCAAGCACCGAGAAAGGTCGCTTCCAGATCACAAGCGAACTTGTAAAGTCCGCACTTGATATGACAGAGGATATCATGAAGTATTTCGACTGCCTCTATCAGAAGTTCCCTACACTCTACAACGCGCACCAGGGAAGCTTCGGCAGGATCACTTCTGTTAAGCTTGACAAGGAGGTCAATCCTCTCTTCGGCACCCAGCCTAAGAGTGCCCCTTATTATCCTGACGGATTTATCTATCCTCTCGTAGTAGGCCTTACAAGCCTCATGACATACGATGAGCCTTCAAACACTATCAAGTGGAAAGTAAACCCTGCGTCTATTGATTTCGACTTCAATAAGATCCCTCTTACCAAGTACATCGACATGATCAAGCTCATTGGCTACGATCCTCAGAAGGTCGGAAAGACTCAGCTCTTCTATGTTGAAGCAGCAGATGCTTACCGTGTATGTGCCGGTGAAACTTCATCTTTGTTCTAAAATGCGTATGGTTCTATATCCCTCAGCTGGGGGATATAGAACTTACCAATAAGAGGTTCAACTATGGGAGTAAACGAGCTTAATTGCAAGTGGCACTTCTCCACACATTCCGGTGCCACACAAGATGTGGGTCCTAACAATGCTGCCGCAGAGCACTTCAAGGAGACCCCGTATCCATCCCTTATCAGGGAGTCTATCCAGAACTCACTTGATGTTGTAAAGGATCCTACCAAACCAGTCAGAATGGTTTTCAGTTTCAAGAAGCTTAGGAGCAGGTCTTATGAGAATTTCTTCAAACTGAAGGAGCATGTTGACGGCGTACTGAAATACTATGGAGTAAAGGCGGAGGCAGAGTATAAGCCAATGCTGGATATATTCAACAACACTGTTATCAACCAGGAGGTAATCCACTACATTTCAGTTTCGGATTACAATACTGTGGGCATGGATTTCAAACCAAACGATACAGATTCCCCTTTCTATGCGTTTGTACGAGCAATAGGTGTGACTGTTAAGTCTGATTCCGGCTCTGGTGGATCATTCGGCTTTGGTAAGTCTGCATACTTTGTGATGTCTCCGATCCATACTGTGCTGATTTCGACAATGACTGATAGCGGCAAGACATTCTTTGAGGGTGCCGCTACATTGTGTACGCATGTTTGCAAAAACGAGAGTGGTGTTGAAACCAAGTACACCCACTACGGTTTCTATGACAGCAATAATGGTGAGGCTCCTTCAACCAAAGATGACATCCCTACAAAGTTTAGAAGGACTGAGGTCGGTAGCGACATCATGATTATGGGCGTTGATGGTTCAGACGAGGCGAGAGTCATTGCCTATGACGAAATGATTAAGGCTACACTCAAGCACTTCTGGATGTCTATTCTCAACGGTAAGCTCGAAGTCACTATTGGAGACACTGAGATCACGGCCGAGACTCTTGACGATCTTATGCGTGAGCATTGTCCCGATTTACTTGACAGGACCAAGGATAAGAATAACTATAATCCGAGACCATATTACGAGGCCGTAAAGAACGCAGGAGTATCAAAGCAGTATATCAAGAAAGACGCAATCCTGGATAACCTTGGACATGTTTCATTGTACCTGTACAAGAACAAGGATGCTCGCGATGGAATTATCCATATGAGAAAGCAGGGAATGTATATCTATCGTTCAAGGGCTTACTCAAACGCATATGGATATTACGGAGTCTTTGTCTGCACAGATCCTACGGGCAATAAGCTGCTGAAGGGAATCGAAGATCCTTCGCATACAAGGTGGGAAGCAAATAGAGACAAGGTTAATGGCCGTATCATTGTAAGCGAGATCGATACATTCATCTCAAATACCCTCAAAGAGGTCTTTGTCAACGAGAATGGCGGCCCTCTTGGAATCACAGGACTTGAGGACTATCTGTTCGTTCCTGAGGAGTTGATAGCTTCTGAGGACGATAACAACGGAAATCCATTCTTCGGAAATCCAAGTGACACAGTACAAGACACTGGCGTGATTCCGGATAGCGAGATAAGGGACACTGATCCTGAGTTTAAGCCTATTACAGAAGATGCGATCGGAAAGATTGTCATTCATACTCCACCTACGTCGGCAGAGGCTGGTGAGGAAGGTACACTTGGCGGTCACAAGAGAACTTCTACCAAGAAAAAGAAGAAAGGCAAAGGAAGTACTCCTGGCAAGGGTAGTTACAAACCTGTCGAGGGTGCGCCTGAAAGCAACCTCTATGAGAACATTCCTGTAGAATATCGTGTCATTGCTGAAAACAAAAACGGTAAACTTATCCATTCCCTTGTGATCCACTCAGATTATGATGTGGCCAATGGTGAGATCGAGATTATTGTGGGCGGCGAAGATAAGGACGAGGAGGTAGATATCACTTACTCATCACTCGGTAATCCATCTGGTAATATCATCAAGAATGTTCCGCTGTCTAAGGACGAGCGCAACATCGTAGAGATACAGTTCTCTGACAACATGAAACACGTAGTAAAACTGACGGCTTATGAATTTAAATAATATCTCATTCCCATATCCTGTTCTTGGCAGTTATGATGATATTATGCCAAGGCCAGAACTACCCGAGGCCTCGATTGTCGTAGAGAACGGAATGTATGTATTTTCAATTGCATTGAAGTACGATAACAAGGACATCCGCGATCTTATCAATGATGACTTTGCTGATCACGTGTGCGAGGTTGTATGCCCCGCAACAAGGTTCAGAAAATGCTTCAAGAGTAAGGACGGCAACTTCGAAATCCGAATTCCCAAGAAGCAGCTTGGCGGCAAGATAACATTCTCATGTACGGTTACTGTCAAGAGGATGATCTTCAATTACCATAACGAGGGTTTCCATGCAGACTATATTGGGCATAGATTTGACATGGAGCCAGGTGACATCCTTGCTGTGTTCGATCAGATTACCTATAATGCTGATATCAAGTACGATAAGCTTAAGGCTGTTGGATCATTCATGGTAATTGAGGAAACAACAGACCCTATCCCTCAGACCCTTCTTGATAGAGACAAAATTAGATTGCTGCTTCCGACTGAGCTGTACAATAGCTATAAGGACGACACAAGGGTCAATAGCAACCCTGACATCTTGCATGCGTCACTTGTGTTGAATTCACTGATTTTCGCGCTTTGCCGCTTTGATCAGTACGCAAATAAGAAGTGGGCTGAGACAATCATGTACAGGATACAGACTGATCCTGAATTGGCTGAATTCAGAGAAACTGATCCAGATGAGTGGAGAGTGGACAAGCTATCTCAGCTATTACTTGGAAAGCCTTACGAAAGACTTTTCCGCACATTGTCACAACCTATAGACGGAGAATAATATGGCACTTCAGACGATACTTACCAAAAAGGCCTTGGAGAAAATCAAGGATGACGTTGATCTCAATATCAACTTGGAAAGATTCCTTGCGGACGATATTCCTTTTGAGGATAAGGACATGCTCGTCATTCCTGGCATTAAGAAGCCTGAAGGACTTCTTGACAGATTGGATGCAACAACAGACGGAGACTTCAAGTCTGCGGTTGCAATATATGAGGCTTACAAGAACTTAACTCCGCTCCAAGCTATTGAGGATACTTTCTGGGAGTCGCTTGCATTGACTGACTTATTCCCCTATATGCAACAGCGTTGGAGCCTTAGGAGCACGCAAAACCTGCAGGCGGCAGTTAAGAACCACTTCTTCGTAAAGTCACATGGTATGATCCGACAGGGTATCGGTGGTTTGTGGTGGCTCGTTTACATGACCGTTGATGAAGACAGACCAAATCCATACGAGCTGACGGAGATCATTTTCAAGAACTACACCTTGCGTTTCATCCGTTTGGGTATTTCCCCTGTGCTTCAGCATAAAGAGGCTGCAATCGGAATCCTTCAGTACCTCAAAGATCACGAGAATGACATTGAGAGTATGGAGAATGTATCCAATGGATTGACCTCGTACTTCAACAAACTTGGTGCTGTTAAACAGCTTACATACCTTGATCGTGACTTCTTCTATAGTGAGATGGAGAAACACATCGAAGAGTTCAAAGCATGCAGCACGCATGCAGCAAGCGACGAAGAGGAATAAAGAAGATAGAAATTCTGCATATTAGTGCACAAAGAAGGGATAAGAACTTGGAAATTAGTTACTTATCCCTTCTTGTGTTATAAGACTGTCAATGCTTAAGCATTAGTCATTGGGGTATGTACCTGTCAGTTTGTAGTATGCATTGTCATACCAGTCAGCATTCTTGATTTCGAAGTTGTACTGAGTAGATGATCTATCTCTATCAACCACGCGGAATTTTATGTTTCCGCCCTGCATGAGAATATCATGAAGTACTGCTGCGTGAGTCTTACCGCCTAAGGTATTATATGTGCTCATGGTCAGCCTATCGGAACTATAATTGTGCGCTCTTAACTCATATCGCTTACCATTCTTATCCTGAACATAGACATTATACTCATCGTCATAACCTTTTACTGGATTATTCCTATTGTATTCGTATAATTGGAATGCCACACTCTTTTTGCTGGCAATTATGAATTCTACTCTCAAATCAGAATCCTGTGTCGCAGTATTTGAGAATGTGCCATAGATAGGTTTTGTTGATGTAATATAACCTTCTTTTGTTGGCTCATTAAACTTGTCAACAAAGTAGTTGATTTTCCAGATACCGAGATTATTGAGGTTCGCCATGCGTATGCTATCGCGTACGTGCTTGTCGATTGCAGCCTGTTGAGCATCTGCTTTCTGCTTGAGAGAGGCAATTCTTGAGTTGAAATTGACAACGCTTGGAGAACCAGGGTGTTTTTCTTTAAGGACATCAATTTGCTTCAATGCTTCAATGTAGTTTTGGTCGGAGATAAGTGTCTCAATCTTACCCGCCATTCTCTGTTCCCCATTTTCGAGTTCGTCGATCTTCACTTTCAACTGAGATACGACGGTCTCAAGTGAATCTCTCTGAGCAACAACACGGTTGTGCTCATCCGGATTGATACCACATCCTGCGACGAGGAGGGTAGTCACAAATAATAAATACTTCTTCATATAATAATGTTGTTAGTTCCTACAATCAATCATTATCGTTCCACCTTGGCATATATACACCTTATTTACGTGCGGATTATTCTTGTAGTGGCGTTCGAGCTTTTTACGTAACTTCTCATAATCATCGTGAGATGCGTAGTCTTCAATTCTAACATTTATCAAACGTCCTGTAGGGAAAACACCATACCGGCCATCTTCGGTGAACCTCTTTTCAGACAACCCAGATAAGCCATAACTACTGTAGACAGTTGTGAGCTGATCAACAAAATAATCAGTCTGCTTATACAAGTCTCGATCACCAGCGCAAGAGGAGAGAACCAAGACAGAGATACAAAGGATTAAGATTCGTTTCATACAGATTGTTGTAATATGGAATAGAATAGAACTTATTGTTTCAGTTTGATGGGGTGAGAAAGAGCAGCCTGGTCTTCGACGGCGTATTTGATTTCGTCGAGGACTTCGGCGGAGTCTCGTTCGCCTTGAGGGGTTCGTTCGAAGGCGAGGTATATTTCGTTGGCATCATCCTGCTCCTTATAGGCTTTGCCTGCGAGGATGGAGTGGAAGTAGCGCACGAATGGGATGGTTCCGACAAGACCGGTCTGAGAGTACATCGGGATATCCATCGGCTGGATCTTGAAGAAGGTATAGGTGTCGGTGAGGAACTGGAGCATGTCTTCACGGATGGTTTGGCGAAGGGTGTTGGTCCAGCTGGTTTCGTATGAGCCGTAGGCCGCTATGAGGAATATGAGGTTAATCTCATACTCGCGGAGTAGGAGAGTGTCTCGGTCAAAGAGTCGGTCTTCGAAGTGTTTGTTCGGCTTGGGCTGGTTGCCGCTGGCGCTGAAGGACGGGGTGTCGAAGTCGAGGGTGTCGCTCTTGATCTTTGGTCTTACAAAGAAGTTCGGAGTGACGTTGTAGCCTTCGGTGTCCTTGTCGCGGTAACGGATGGCGTTGGGGTTTGCCTTGTGTTTAAGGTAGTACTGGTCGATGTTGTACTGGATGGCATTGCGGGCGTAGGTGAACTGCTTGTAGAGCGGAACGCCTTCGATGTCATGGCTGTCGCTGTAGTACTTGCTGTCGCCGATGTAGTATATGTTGGAGTCCTTGCCTATGAGGGACTTGTCCATGTAGATGTGGTCGATGAGCTTGCCGTCCTTCTGGTTCTTGAGGGCTGCGAGCTTGCCTGTGTCTCCGATGAGTCGGTCCACCATTTTCTCGAAGACTGCGTCGAATTCTTTCACTGCGAGAGCTTCCTTGCGTGGGCATTTGTCGTCACGGCTGTAGTTGAACGTGAAGAATGCGTCCAGGAGATTCCAGAGGGTGCGGAGGTCGTCTCGGAAGTATTTGCCTTTGATGTCGCGCATCTTGCGTTTGCCTACGCCTGTGTCGAGGTAGCGCTGGATCTCAGAAGGTGACAGGAGTTCGTACGGAATGTCACCGAGGGTGATAGGGAAGTGGAACTTGTCTTTGAGGTAGCGGAGGACGGAGTAGTAGAGGATGATGAGTTCCTCGTCTATGTTGATGGCCTTGTCCTTGATCTGGAGATCGAGGTAGTAAGGCTTGCTTTCCTTGATGTAGGGGTACTTGCGGATGGTCTTGTTCCAGTCGATGGCCGCACGTCCTGAGTTGTTGATTTTGTGGATCTGGGTGAAGAGGTTGCGGTGGTCCGAGAGGAAGTCGATAAGGCGGATGGCCGTGCTGAGGAAGTCACGGTCACGGGAGTTGTCCTGTGGCGTGAGCTGGTAGAGCTTGTCCAGGTTCTCCTGGTCTTTCTCCTTCTTGCAGTCTTCGCGGAATCGCACCATCGCGCGGAAGAGCCAAAGGCTGAGTTCCGGCAGGAAGGTCTCGCGGCCGCTGAGGGCAAGGACATTGTCGTCTTTGTCCGTGTCGAATATCAGTTCCGGCAGCAATCCCGGCTCACCAAGCAGGGTCTCACGCTTATCAGGGTCAGTTTCATCTACTGCCAGGAATGACTTAGGAAGGATGAATACAGGTCCGCTGTACTTCTCGCTTGTTGCGAAGATATAGCCGATATACTCGAGGTAGTACCCATTCCGGTCATGCATGTACGGCACAACAGGCTCATTGAAGTCCCTGTCTGTGAAGTAAGGAACCACAAGGTCTTGGGGGTATCTATGTCCTTCGAAGTATACGAGCATAATAAACTATTCGGCAGCAGGTGCAGGGGCGGTCTTAGGAGTGAGCTTGAGGTAATTCTTGATGAAGCCTTCGAGAAGGTCTGACGGAGCTGTGAAAGTATTGTCTTCCTCGTTGTGACGGCCAGCCCCGAAGAGCTCTGCGAATGTGAAAACATCCTTGCGGTCATCACCCTCGGCACTCCTCATGAAGAAGAGCGGAGAAATGCGGCTTGCAGAATAGAGATCCTTGCATACGTCATTCCAGATGTAGAAGATAACCTTGTTCTTGAAATCATCCTCTGACACACTGTCTTTGATGAAGAATTCGCCCATCTGCTTATCCTCGCTGTCGGTAGCCTTGCGGATAAGAGGATTGACCTTTGAGAGGAACTCAACCCATGAGTAATCAACGCCGTTCACCTTGAAAGTGAACTTGGCAGCATCCGGCTGCGCAAGGTTGATAGGAATATACTCCATTGCCCAACGACGCTTGAAAGCAGAGTCCATAGGGAACAGGCTCTGGTCAGAGGTGTTCATTGTAGCAAGGATGTGGAGGTTTGCAGGAAGACGAAGCATGTTGCTCTCGAGTTTCTCCTTTGCAAGGTACTTGCGGAGTTCTGCATCAGGGATGATAGGGTACTCAGAGAATCCATTCTTGCGGTCCAGCAGCTGGAAGAGGTCACCAAAGATCTGAGCACAGTTGCCACGGTTGATCTCCTCGATAATGAGATATACCTGCTTCTCGGCATCGGTCAGTGAATCATCGGCAAGAGATTTCCATGCACGCACATAGGCATTGGTAAACACCTGCGGAACGAACGCATACACAAGATCCTCCTTGCCGGTCTCATTTCCGTTCTCATCAAGCACAGGCTGCATCACCGGCTTATAAGAACCCACGAACGACGAATAGTCATAGTCCGGATGGAAAGTCGTACGGAAGATATTGCTTGACAGTTTCGACTTATCCTCCACAGCATTCACATCGGCAACCTTAGCACCCGACTCATCGAAATACACAGTCTTCTCGCCATCAGCACCCTCAGTCAGTCCCTTCACCTTATGCGACTTACCCGTACCCGGACATCCGTAATAGATTTTCTGCTCTGAAGGATTACTAGTTGAATCACCTGCTATAATCTGAGAAGATGGCTGTTCGTCTTCAAAATGAGGAGTAGGATTGTTGATTACAAACAACTTAATGAGGTCAGCGCCATCTTCCTTAAACAGTTTAACTGTTGAGTTTCCTCCAAGAAGATAATCGCGGATAGTGAACTTGAATGGCACAACAGTACCATTTCTATCTGTGTACTGATGATTGGTAATTAAGCCATTAAGATACAAGCGCTCATCAATCTCGCCATTCTTCATTGGGACATCAGTCCTAACTGACCAGCTGAAGTCCATATAGTTGTTACCATTGAAAACGGCATCCAACTTAGCCAAACCTGCCTCGACAAAATCTGGAGAATATGAACGATTCTCATGTACTGAGCTGCTGTCAAATTTTTTCGGAAGCATTGAGGCTATGAATAGAAAAGCCTGGGCAAGATTCTGTTTGTCCAGACGAACAGTAACGCTTTGAACATTACCGAAGAACTCTCTATGCTCTCGGTCAAAGAACAAGTCTGTATTCTTCGCATCGCCAGAACCCAGCTCACGGTAACTGGCGTTAGTCTTGTTCATCAATTTTGATATCTCTGCCATAGCTTTGTGTATTAATCGTGTAAAACGTCGTTGTCAATTAAGTATTTGACAATTGCATATATTGTGTTAACGCTGACTGCGTTACCTGCTTGCTTATAAAGTGCTCCATCAGGAACTCCAGCATTATGTGCAGCTGTTGCAAAGTCTTGCGGGAAACCTTGTAAAGCAAAAGCCTCCTGTGGAGTCAACTTTCTGATAGGGAACTGTGCAAGCTGCTCTTTGGTCATATTCTCTACAGGATTTACTTCACCGTGACTTTCAATATAGTCTTGACTAAAGTAATTGTCCTGGCAAGCCCTGTGCATTTTGTGCATTGATGCAGTAAGAGGGCGTGCAACTTCTTGGTTTATTTCTGAGTTTGATCTGAAGTTCGCCGTGCCATCAGAAAGAATGGTTGGCTTAATCCTCTCAGAGAGAAAATACTTCTGGTCAACATGTTGAGCCAATAGATCTACAGTTCTATTATACCTTAACAGCGAGGTATGCTCAATAACCTCGTTGAAATGTTCGCTGACAAAATCGTTATTGAATCTATCTTGGAAATGTGCAGGAAGACGATCCTGCGAAGCGAAAATCAACACACGATTTCTTTTCTGCGGGAGGTGGAAATCAGCTGTATTGAATATGTTTGTTACAACATGATAGCCCATGGCAGTTAACTCTCGGTAAATACGACGATATGTTCTACCGCTATCATGTGTATATAGATTCTTAACATTCTCAAGGAGAGCATAACGAGGCCTCTTTACCCTAAGAATATCGCAAATCCTAAAGAACATCTGCCCACGATCTTCTTGAAATCCCTGCTGTTCTCCCATCATACTGAACGGCTGACAAGGGAAACCACCCGTAAGTAAATCGAAGTCTGGGAGTGCTTCGATATTACGAACATCTGAAGTGAACTGTACAATATCGCCAAGTGCAATCTCATTGGCGTCTATATTGTATACAGCGCGATATGTTTCCAGGGCTCTTTTGTCAATCTCAGAATAGCCGACACTCTCGAAGTTCATATACCCATCCTGGGATAGAAGATCGAGTGCGCGGCGAAATCCGCCAATTCCAGAGAACAGTTCTAGGTGATTCATAGTTTTACCGTATCTAGGATTCCTTTACCAATTGCTTCAGCAAGTTTTACAGGCACAGCGTTACCAACTTGGGCATACCATCGATTTTGGGCACCCAGTATTACGTAGTCATCAGGGAAGGTCTGGATTCTTGCAGCTTCTCTTGGGCTAAGTCCTCGTGCTTCCCACGGATGGATGTACATGTTGCAGTCATACTTCATGTGAGAAGTAATAGTCTTGCAAATCTGAGTCTCATCAAGCTTGAAGTATTTATCCTTGAAGATACCAAGCCTGCGTTTATATGGCATGATATCTTGAATAGACTCGTGCAAAGAGTTTGCGCCTTGTGGAAGTCTACGATAAATCTCTATATCTCTTTCGTTGTTGTAGCGATTCTTGTGGTTATACAATGTTGTGATATCCCTATCACCATTGATGAACCTATAGAAATCATTCTTTTCGTATGTGAATGGCCTCTCAGTGAGACCAGTAGCCAATTCCTCTTTGTCTGATGAGTTCTTTTCTTTTCTAGCTTCAAGATGAGGAAGACCTCTGAGAGCATCACCCAATGTGAACGCCTCGCGCTTATACGCATAAATGGCATCGAAAATTGTGTTTGGATCAACTCCAAGCCTGTTTCCGATGAAGATTAACCTCTCTCTATTCTGCGGTACACCAAATTCCTGCGCCTTCAAAACTCGCGCTTCAAACACGTATTCTTTACCGAGATATTCTTTGAAGTTATCCTTGATTTCATCGATACGCTGCGCCATTCCTTTGACATTCTCCATAATGAAGACCTTAGGGCGTACTGCACTCAAGAATTTGAGGTACGCTTTGTAAAGTCCGTTTCTTGGATCATCAATGACACGCTGACGATTGGCGTTGGAGAAGCCTTGACAAGGTGGACCTCCGCAAACGAGATCTACGCCTCCATCAATGTCTTCCCATATATGCTTATAGCTATCCAGGTTTTCATTCAGCTGGTTTATGTCTCCGACAAAATAGTGGCCATCCTCTATTTCTCGATTGGCCATATAAGTTGAAGCAAAAACAGGTTCTATCTCATTGAAGAAAATAGATTTGAACCCAGCTTGTTCGAGACCGAGTGTTAGACCTCCGCAACCGGCGAAAAGGTCAATAAATGTATGAGTCTTTTTGTTGTTGTGTTTTGTCTGTTTAGCCATCTTGCTTCTAATAGTGGACAATGAGCCCAAAATAACTGTTAAAGTTACGAATTTTCATCGGATTGATTGTAAGGTTCAGCCATAAATCGTTATGGAAAGTGTGGAAACACTGGAAAATATGGAAATTTTGTACATATAATTGCATCATTATCCAATACTTTCCATATCGAACCTATAGTTTTCGTTGATGTGATTTCATGTGCTGAGTGGTAAACGAAATAGGCGGAGTCTTCTCAATTTCAATGTTCGGATGCTGTAAGGCTCCGCCATCTCGTTTATGGAAGATTACTTCTTCTTGTACTCTCCGTGCTTCACCTGCTGAATCTCTCCAGCTTCGATCGCCCTGGCAATCTGCCTGCGCACGGTCCTCAGACTCTTGCCAACATTAGCGGCAACCTTCTTCATATCATCGGAAGTGAAGTACCCCGGAAGTGCAGAAATGATAGCCTTGCGAGTGGCAGAAGAGTAGGAATCGGCAACTGCGATGCCCTCTGGTCTCTCCTTGTCCAAGACATTGAAAATGTAGTCGTTGTGGACGGAAATCACCTTGATGATCTTGAGGGTGGTGTCGAAATCCACATCCGTACACTCAACATTCTCGCTGATTCGGCCGGAATCCATCAGCCTCAGAGCCGAAAGCACCATTGCAATGCGAAGGAAGCACCATGCCAGACGATGCGAGCTGGCAGAGTAGCGTTCGCCGTTGAAGTCCTGCATTCTCTCTTTCTCGGCCGCAAAGAAGTCGTTGAACTTACCTGTCTGCGGGATAGTCAGAGTGAACTTGATGTGCGGGGTCTGCTCCAGGATTTTGGTGAATGCCGTGAATTCCTGCCCGATATGGTCAAACGATTCTTCCAGAGGGTCATCGCCGCCGTATGAGTCGAAGCCGTCGAGCCACTCGGGTGTGGAGTTGATGCAGAAGAACATGAAGCGGGAGAGAAGTCCGTTCTCGGCATCACGGATGAGCGATTTCACCTGCTCAGGAGTACCGGAAAGCACTGTGGAAAGGCGTGGATTCTCAATCTCGCGTTCCTCTCCGTCATCACCTCTGCGAAGGTAACCGAAGCTCTCATGGGAGAAGGCCTTGCGGAACGAGTCGGAGTAGTTGCCGAAGTCGGAGTTGAAGGTGTTGACAACGGTGTCGCCCTCGGTCTCGAAGATGATAAGATTGCCGTTCTCGGCCATTGCCTGAGCGAATGAGGTGGCGCTGCTGTTGGCCGGTACGCGGAGAAGCTGGATTGGCGGCTTCTCGGGTGGGTCGATGTTATCACCCTTCTTCTGGCGCTTGTAACGCGCGTATTCCTTTTTGTACTCGTCTTTTGCGATGTTCCAGCATTCGAGTTTCTCCTTGTGGATGGGCTTTACGAGCCTGAAGCAGAAGTCGAGCTTGCCTTTGCCGGCACCAGCCGGACCAGGGACAAAAAGGTACATGTTGGGATAGATTGTCTTGCCGAAGTAGATGGTGTATAGAGGAAGCAGCGCTGAACTGATTGTGGCGAGACTGCCGATGAGTACAAGGCTGCGCTCCTGGTGTGTGAGCATCAGATCGGTGACTTTGCGAAGGAGCCCGGGGAGGGTGTCGAAGATGTCTTCCGGGAACATGGGGAGGGTGGGCATTTCCTCGGGGTCATCGAGCGAAAGTGTCAAAGGGACATTTTTGTCACTTTGTCCTTTTGTACTCGATGATTCGTAGTTTGTTCGCGGCTCGCTGCTGGCTCTACGCAAGGTAACACCTTGATTTTTGGCAAGATAGAAAAGAGTACTTATATCAGTCCTTCCATTGTCTGACTTAAGGCACTCGGAGTACTTTGTGTCACTTTCTTCCTGGCTGTAGCCGGAGTAGAGGGAACTGATATCGTGGAAGTAGGAGCGACCTGCCTCTCCGAATTCGCTGGCGAGGGCGAAGCCTACCTTGAGCCAATCACCGTAGTCTGCGGTGATGTCTCGGCCGGATGCGCGGAGTTCGGCAATTAGGGCTTCAACCCTTGATGCGGTGTCTGTGTCCGGGGCAGCGGCATAGGCGGAAGTGGCCGTCTGTGCGGGATGCTGTGAGGGCTTGTCACCCTCACTGAGCAGATCCATGTAAAAATCTTGTGAAGTCATACGTGTAATTGTCTTCTAAGTATAATGGATTGAGAAATGCGTGTGGGTCGTATGGGAGGAAGCAGGCTCTGCAGATGTCCTTTCCTGAGGGGTCTGCTTCCACGCCATAGGTCTTGCGCGAGTAGTTGGAGAGGATGGTGAAGTACTCTCCGTAGGTGAGCGGTGTGCCGTCTGGCTTAGCGATGTTAAGTGGCAGAGCCACAACCCATTTGACGCCATCACCGGAAGGACTTTTGAAGGCCAGCACCGTCTCGAAGTTGTCGTCCTGGGCAAGCTTGATTACGAGTCCGTCGGGGTCTGGAATGTCATCGAAGTCGATGACCATGTAGCCTGATGCTTTGACCAGATCCGACTCTTTGCGGCTGCGGAAGATGCCTCCGGGCGTGATGTAGTCAAGATGCTCGGCCTTGTACTTGCTGCGGGCTTTGCCGTCCTTTATGGTGCGGAGGTACTCGGTTTCTTTCTTGACGTAGTCGCTGGTGAGGTACTTGAAGATGTCCTGCGGGGATGCTTCGCGGCATGGCCGTGTGTTCCTGATGGGACGTCTGAAGAAGCTCATCTTGGGTGCTGGCGGCATCTTGGGCTGTTCCGGTGCTTTGGGCTGCTCGGGTTCTTCGATGCTTGGTGCCGGGTGATAGGGATTGTAGTCCTGCTCGTGGATGTACATCTCGGCGGCAAGGCGGTCGATCAGCTGCTGCTCGGTGAGGTCTTCTCCGCGCTCGTGGTAGTAGGCCGTGGCGAGTGCGAGGGCGTCTCCATCGGGCAGGGTTTCTCCCATGAAGTGGAACTTGGCCGTTCTCGCTGGCAGCTTGACTCCGGGCGTGTAGGTCTTTTCTACGTAGATGTGAATCACTTCACCGGCGGCAAAGACTGGGTCGGGGTTGTCTCCGCACTCGTCTCCTTTGATGTGCATGATGTGGTCGGGATACTCCTTGCGGATAAGGTGGTTCATGATCTGCACGCCGTAGAGGGTTTTCTGCAGAAGGTACTCTTTAGTCATTTTCGGCCTCCTTTCTTCTGAGTTCTTCGATATCGAAATCCTCGAGGTCAAGAGCGATGAGACGGTCTATCTCTTCGTCGGTGAGGTCATCGAATGACATGTAGCCTTTCTTGAGCATCTCGATCTGGATGAATGGACAGTGCCTGAGGACCTGAGCCCAAGGGTCATTGGGGTTGTTCAGGACAAGCTGGTGCATCACTTCGCTGATGTGCATTGGCTGGCTCATACGTTACCTCCTTTTCTTGAAATGAGTTCGCGTAAATCTCCAAGGCGATATCTGACCTGGACACCTACTTTTACAGGCACGAGGTAGCCGACCTTTGACCAACGCCAAAGTGTAGTGGGGGAGATGCCGAGTTTCTTTGCGGCTTCTTCTTTCGTTACTAGTTCGTCAATGTCGGGCTGGGGTACAGGGACGTATTCCCGCTTTTCGTTAACGGAGTCGATGAGTTCCGCAGCGATTGTCCTTCCTGCGGAGAGAAGGTCTTCGAGCTTGATCGTGACCGTGAGTCCGGGGAACTGCTCGGAAAGTTCGATTAAATCTTGCTTCATGTGGCTTAGATTTAAAGGTAAAGCCACCCGCAAAGCAGTAAAAGCGGTTGCCGTTCAGGGCTGTGGCTGCATCCTCTGAAACGACTGCTTTACTTCCGTTTTCATTGGATTGCACCACAAAAGTAGAAAGATGAAATAGGCGCGAAATGTTCCTATTTCATCTTTCTGCAAGATTTATTTTGGAGCTTGTAAGGGGTTGTGGGATAAATAGTTATGAGGGTCTATCCTAATTTATCCTAAAGTCTTGTTACCTTGTCGTCCCAAGAGCTGTGGAAAGAAGTTCGGTCGCTGGCTCTATATATTTATATAAGGTAGGAGCGGTGTCTTTCTTTAGTGAGGTTTCCTTGTAGGCTTTGGCGGTAGTGTCGGGAAGGCCGAGGGAAGTGAAGACGGTTTTACGGATTGTGTGGAACTGGCCTTGGAGGGGCTTGCCGTATAGCGGCCTTTTCATCAGAAGCAGGATGGCTGCGGTGATGGCCAGGTGTGGCTTGCCGTTAGGGTTGTCCTTGATGTGCTTGCTGAAGGTGTCGTAGAGGGCTCGTCTTTGTGCAGAGTTGAGCTGGCCTGCTTTGTAGATTTGGCAGAAGTCCGTGAAGGCTTGCGCCGCTTGGAGTTCTGCTGCTTTGAGTTCGTCCTCGGAGAGGGTGACCTGGATAGTGACGGGTACGTTGTGTATTGAAGCAGGCCTGATGGAGTGGGATCTGCTATGTGAGCGGAGGTTTTCGGCAAAGTTGCAGACATTCTCCAGCAGGTGTGCCTGGCGGATGAGTCCTATTTGCTCGAGGATGTTCTTGACGTCTTCGATGGGCTCGATGTCTATGTGGTTCAGCTGGCGAAGGCATCTCCAGTCTCCGGAGATATTGAGGTTCTCTGTGAAGTACCTCATGTTGTCGGCGTTGAGAAGTTCTGCATCAGGCGTGCGCTTTCCGTTGTGTTCGATGGGGGCGCAGTACATGAGCATGCTGCCTACGATGTCCTGGAGCAGCTTGGGCATGAGGTCAACCTCAAGTTTCTTGTTGGCGTAGTCATCGGCTTCCTTGCGGTAGTCGTGTTTCTCCAGAAGCGGCAGGGCTTCGTATGCCGCTTCGGAGAGTCTTTCAAGTGATTCAAGTAGTCTTTCCATGGCCTTAGTCGAGCAGATTTGTCATTTCCTTGATCATGTCGTCATCGATGTCTCGGTAGCGGGCGAATGCCTTTGAACCTTCGCAGTGGCCGGAGAGCTTGCCGACAAGGTTAGGGTCTTTGACTTTCTTGTAGAGGTTGCCGATGAAGGTTCGGCGGGCCATGTGGGAGCTGGCCACATCGCAGATCGGGTGCTGCTCGGACTGCTTGGTGACTGGGTTGACGATGGTGACAACTCTTGTGATGCCGGCTTCTTTCATGGCGATGCGGATGAGGTCATTGAGCTTGCCTGTGGTCATGAAAGGGAAGAGGCTGTTTGCCGACTTGCCTTTGTTGCGGTTCATGATCTCGATTGCGGTAGGGGCGAGGTAGACCTTGACTACGCGTGGATTCTCTTCCTTTGTCTTGCTTGGGATGTAGTGGACTGCGGTGCCGTTGGCGCTTGTGACCACGTTGTCTGGCGTCATGGCGAAGAGGTCGCTGATTCGGCAGCCGATATAGCATTGGAAGACGAAGATGTCTCTGGCGAGTTCGACTTCCTTATTCTTGCTGAGGTCGGTGTTGAAGAGGATGTCTCGCTCTTCGGTGGTGAGGTAGTAAGGTGTGCCGTATTTCTGTGAGCCGACTGAGTATTTGCGGAACGGATCGTTGCGTGTGTAGCCCATGTCCATGTTCCAGCGCCAGTATGCGCGGACGGCGCTCATGTATGTGACGATGGCGTTGTCGCTGCGGGCGATTGGTACGCGCTCATGCTCGGAGTTGTCCCATACATATTTATATTTCTTCTTAGGGACGAGGATGGTGCGGTACTTCTGTTGCTTTGGCTCAAAGAAGGTGTGCTCTTCCTTGAAGAACTTCTCCAGTTCTACGAGGGTGTCGGCAGTGGCGGTATCGAGATTGATTGGCTTGCCGGTGTAGAGTTCGAAGCGCTTGACGATGTTGAAGATTGTGCGGTAGCTCTGATGGCGCTGCGCTGAAATCTTCTTGAACTTGAGGAAGTCTTCGGTCTTGTCGAGCAGGTAGTGTTCGTCAGGGTTGGTGTTTTTGAAGTTCTCGGGGTAGAGAAGTCGGTCGATTTGCTCTTGTGCCCAGCTCTGATAGAAGTCACTTTTGGACATTTTGTCCCCCAACTCGGTGATGAGGGTTACAATCTTGTCGATTGTGGCTTTTGCTTCCTGGGCTTCACGGACTTCTTCGGTGACGATTCGGTTCTTGATGACGATCTCGCCGTTTGCGAAGTACTTTGGAAGGATAAATACGTGTGTGTGCGCTCTAAGGGCGATTTCACGGTGACTGCGGTATCGCAGCAGGATTTCTGACTTGCCAGTTTTCTTGTTCTGGACGGTCGAAAGTTTGAGAGTTACGGATGCCATAATTGTATCATTTGTTAACAGTACAAAGATACAAAAAACGGGGGACAATCCAAGCGGATTTTGTCCCCCTAATTGATTTCTAATGAAATTCAGTGAAATTTGGGTTTTGTGGAAATATGCGTGTATAGTGTTGGTTATAAGGTAGTTAGATAGGTTTTACTATACCATCGCATACCACCGCTTTTCACGGCTTTTCGTTGTCTATTTTCCGATGCAGAACTTCGAAAAGATTTCTCCAAGCACGTCGTTTGCGGTGATGTCCTCGCCCAGGATGCCGTTGAGCGAAGCGATAGCGGCGCGGAGGTCTTCGGCGACGAGGTCGCCGGGGAGACCGGAGCAGAGGCCGTCCTCGACGAGGGAGAGGGAGGAGGATGCTGCGGAGAGGGCGGCGGCGTGGCGGGCGTTGGTGACGAGGGTCTCGGAGCCGTCGAGCGGGCCGGCCGCGGCGACCAGAGCGGAGCGCAACCCGTCAAGGTCGGCCCCTGTCTTTGCCGAAATCCTGCAGCATCCCGCCGCATCAAATGCCCCGGACACCAGGTCCGACTTGTTATAGCACAGTATCAGTTTCTGGCCGTCAGAAACCTTTTCGGCGATTTCGGCGCCGTCAGCGGCCGCGGAAGGGGCGGAGCCGTCAACTACACCTATCACAACCTGAGCCTTCTCCAGGGCCGCGTATGACCGCTCTATGCCCATCTTTTCGACCACGTCCGAAGCTTCGCGGAGGCCGGCGGTATCTATGAACCTGAATTTCACCCCGCCAAGCACGCAGACTTCCTCGATGGTGTCGCGCGTTGTGCCGGGAATATCCGAGACTATTGCCCTGTCGTCGCCAAGCAGGGCGTTCAGCAGGGTGCTCTTGCCGCTGTTCGGGGCGCCGACGATGGCCACGGGCACGCCGTTCTTCACGGCATTGCCCAGTCTGAACGAATCGGACAGCCGCGAGCAGTGCTCCCGGGCGGAAACGCAGAGCGACATAAGACGCCCGCGGTCCGCGAACTCCACTTCCTCCTCGCTGAAATCAAGTTCCAGCTCCAGAAGTGCCGCAAGCTGCATCATCTCGTCGCGTATGCCGCGCAGTTCGGCGGAATATCCGCCCCTCATCTGGTTCATCGCCACCCGGTGCTCCACCGCCGAAGACGAGGCGATCACGTCTGCGACCGCTTCCGCCTGCGCGAGGTCCATCTTGCCGCCCACGAAGGCGCGCTGTGTGAATTCACCCGGTCCGGCAAGCCTGCAACCTGCTTCGACCAGCAGTTCCAGTATGCGCGAAACGATATATGAAGACGCGTGGCAGGTGATCTCCACCGAATCCTCGCCGGTATATGAATGCGGCGCGCGGAAAATGGAGACCAGCACGTCGTCCACCCCTGCGATGCTGCCGAATTTCAGGGAATATCCCTTTGCGGACGATGCCTTGCCGTTGCGGAAGGCAACGACGGCATCAGCCGCGGCAAGCGCGGAAGGTCCGCTCACGCGGATGAGCGCCACGGCTCCGCCGGAGCCGCTTGCGGGCGCGCAGATGGTATCGGCGTAATGTGCCATCCTACAGGTTGCTTCCGCCAATGAATCCGCGGATAAGGGAAGTGGCGGGAACGTCCTTGTCCGATACAGGTGTGAAATAGCTGAGGAACTTCAGCAGGCGGTGCGCCTCGCTGTACTCAGGGCAGTTGTGTGGGACTGTGCGCAGTATCTGCTCGGCGTGCGAGCGGAGGACTGCGAATTCAACGAGGTATGACGAGTTGAAGAGCACGTCCGCGTTTTCCTGGTAAGGATATATCCATTTGACCTCGGCCCTGCGGACGTTCGGCCAGTTGGAGATCGTCGCCTGCGCGGAGAATGAACCGTTGTTGAAGTCGCGGACTATGCGGCGCAGGAGGCGGTTGTCGCTGGTAGGTATGCAGTTGTGGTCATCGAGCGAGATGCTGGTGACGGTATTGATGAATATGCGGTATTTGCACTGGTCCGGAACCTTGTCGGTCAGCATAGGGTTCAGGGCGTGGATACCCTCGATGAGGAGTATGGAGCCCGGCTCGAGCTTCAGGCGCTTGCCGTTGAACTCGCGGAGGCCCGTGACGAAGTTGTATTCAGGGACTTCGACGGTCTCGCCGCGGAGAAGCTTCAGCACGTCGTTCTGAAGATAGTCGTGGTCTACGGTGTCGAAGTTATCGAAGTCGAAAGAGCCGTCAGGCAGTTTCGGGGTGTCGAGA
Source organism: Bacteroidia bacterium (assembly GCA_030537315.1). Taxonomy (GTDB): domain Bacteria; phylum Bacteroidota; class Bacteroidia; order Bacteroidales; family UBA932; genus Cryptobacteroides. The sequence continues at coordinate 57,950 of JAUNNZ010000003.1, read as the reverse complement.
CGGTTCACGAAATAGTCGTCCGTGGAGAATGATATGGGATGGAGGCCGCAGGCCTTGAGCTGTATGCTCAGTCGCTTGCAGAAGGTGCTCTTGCCGCTGCTTGTAGGGCCTGTGATGAGGACCATCTTCACCGGGTTGTCGCGGCGGACGCGGCTGTCGATCTCTTCGGCTATCTGCACGATCTTCTTCTCCTGCAGCGCCTCAGCGATCTGGATGAGGTCGGAGGCCTTGCCCTCGTGGCAGGCCACGTTCACGTCTCCGACGTTATCGAGGCCCATTATGGCGTTCCATTTCAGGTTCTCCTGGAAGGTGGCGAAGGTCTTCGGCTGCTCGTAGAAAGGGGCGAGTTCCTCGGGATTGTGGCGGTCCGGCACGCGCATCAGGATGCCTTCCTTGTAAGGCGACAGGCTCCAGACCTTGAGATATCCCGCGGTAGGGACGAGCGCGTCATAATAGTAGTCGGGCGTGCCGTCGAGGGTATAGTAGTGCACGTACGGCTGGCCGCTAGTCTCGATGAGGCGGACCTTGTCGAAGTAGTCCATCTCCTTGAAGATTGCGAGCGCCTCGTCCGCCTGCACTTCGTAGCGGCGGAAAGGCGTGTCTGCCGCCACGAGCTCCTGCATGCGCGCGGCTATCCTGTCGATGTCCTCCGTGGTCGTGGCGGCCCCGTCAGGCTTGATCAGCGAGCAGTAATATCCCTTTGAGATAGGCCTGCGCATGGTGATCCTGCAGTCCGGGAAGACGTCGCGCGCAGCCTTGCTCATCAGGAAGCAGAGCGAACGGCAGTATGCGCTGCGGCCGCTGTAGGAGCGGTAGTCGAGGAACTCGACGTCGCGGTTGTTGAACGCGCGGTATTTCAGGCCCTGGCCCACGTTGTTGACCTTGGCGGAAATGATGTCGTACGGCTTTTCGAAATCGAATGCCGGAAGCATGTCAAGAAGGGTGGTGCCTTCCGTGAATTCCTTGTATGTCCCCGTGTTCTTGCAGTAGATCTTCAGCATAAAACCTATATTTTTACAAAATTAAGAATTTTGCGTAAATTTGTTTTTCAAGTATTAAAACAAAAAGTATATGAGCCAGCTCCACGTAATCAACCACCCGCTAGTACAGCACAAGCTTTCTATAATGAGAGACAAGAACACGGGGTCCAAGGACTTCCGCGGACTTCTCAAGGAAATATCCCTTCTCATGGGCTATGAGGTCACCCGCGACATGCCTCTTGAAGACATAGAAATCGAAACTCCCATCTGCAGGACAGCGGCAAAGAAGGTCTCCGGCCGCAAGCTTGCCATCGTGCCTATCCTCCGCGCAGGCCTCGGAATGGTTGACGGACTCCTGGAACTCGTGCCGGTGGCCAAAGTCGGCCATATCGGCCTCTACCGCGACGAGCAGACCCACGAGCCGGTGGAGTACTACTGCAAGCTGCCTGACGACATAGAGAAACGCTTCGTCATCGTCACGGACCCAATGCTTGCAACGGGCTGCAGCTCATCCTACGCCATCTCGATGCTCAAAAAGCGCGGCTGCCGGAAAATCCGTCTGATGTGCCTTGTAGGTGTGCCGGAAGGCATCGCCACAATCCAGAGGGACCATCCTGACGTTGACATTTACATAGCGGCGGTCGATGACCACCTGAATGAAAACGCCTACATCGTTCCCGGCCTCGGTGACGCAGGCGACAGAATCTTCGGCACTAAATAAACTGGATGATGAAGAAAATGCTAGCAGCGGCGCTTGCCGCCGCCATTTCCACTTTCACCGCTTTCGCGGAAACGCAGGATGCGGCCGTGCCGGATAAAAACGCCCGGCCGAAGGTCGGCGTCGTCCTCGCCGGCGGCGGCGCCAAGGGCGCGGCCCACGTCGGCGTGCTCAAGTATCTCGAGGAGCAGGGGATACCCATCGACTACATCGCGGGAACCAGCATGGGTTCCATCATTGGCGGTCTGTACGCCCTGGGCTACAGCCCGGACGAGATCGACAAGATAATCAAGGACGTGGACTGGTCCGTCCTCATGAGCAACTCCGTGCCGCGAATCTATGAGTCCTATGACGTGAAGAAGATGAATGACACCTATCTTGTGTCGCTTCCATTCTCCACGAAGGGAATACAGGAGCAGTATGAAGCGGACGAGAGAAAGGTGATCGAGGAGGAAAGGCTGGCGGACGAGGGCCATATTGTCAATCAGGAAAGAAGTTCCGACTTCCTGCGCTCGCTTCCGGGAGGCTTGATCGAAGGCAACAACATCGCAAACCTTTTCAACAACCTCAGTGTCGGGTATCAGGATTCCATAGACTTCAAGAAGCTTCCTGTCCCTTACGCCTGCGTCGCGACCAACCTTGTGGACGGCAGCCAGGTCGTGCTTGAAAGCGGACGCATCGCCTATGCAATGCGCTCGTCGATGGCCATCCCTATGGTTTTCGCCCCTACGCAGTACAACAACATGCTGCTGGTGGACGGCGGTATGGTAAACAATTTCCCTACGGACATCTGCCGTGACATGGGCGCCGACTACATCATCGGTGTAGAGCTCACGAAGGGATTCAAGGCGGATGAGGATGAGCTGAAATCCATTCCGGGACTTTTCAGCCAGCTGTTCGCAATCGTCACTTCCGGGCACAATGCGGAGAACCGCAAACTCTGCGACGTCTATATCAGGCCCGACGTTTCCGGCTACGGAACGATGAGTTTCGATGCCGCCAGCATAGATTCCCTTGTGGCCCGCGGCTATAAGGAGGCAGGCAAATTCAAGGATGAGATAGAACATATCAAGAAATCTGTCGAAATCAACGGACCCGTGACAAAGACGTATCAGTCGGAGAAGGCCGCATATCTCGACAGCTTCGACAAGATCCATATCACCAGCATCTCCGTTTCCGGAATTGATTCGAAGGAGGCCCGCTGGCTGATGAGGAAGTGGAACATTGACGTCGGCAAGGAAGTGACTCCGAAGGAGCTGAAAACCGCCATATCGAAATATATGGGTACAGGCCGTTTCAAGAGAGTAAGCTACAACACGATCAGTGATGGCACTGTCGAGAACGGATACCGTCTCGAACTCCAGTTCGAGCCGGCGGAGCCGCACAAGCTCGGCCTGGGGCTGAGGGCCGATTCGGAAATGGCCGTGGAGCTGGCATTCCACCTGGGCCTGAATGAAAACAGGCTTTCCGGTCTCTCCGCCGCGATAAACGGAAAGATATCATATAACCCGTTCGTGGAATTGCGCACCACTTATGCCATACGCTCGTTCCTGAATGTAAACCTGAGCGCTGACTACTGGAGGTCCACATTCACCTTCAACAAGAACTATTCCGCCTTCCAGAGGAAGGATGACAACCAGCGTTTCCGTACCAGATTCTATTTCTCCAACTATTACTCCAGGAATATGGAGTTTGCCATAGGCGGAGAATATGAAAGATACTGGTGCAACCCTCTTATGGAAGGTTTGATGACGTCGGACCTCGACCAGGGCAACGAACGTTTCGGGCTGTTTGTCAAATACGTGTTCGACAACAGGAATACGCCTGTATTCGGAACCAGGGGCATCAGGCTGGCCATCGACGGCAGGTATTCCCTCAAGAACAACAACTGGTCCGACAGTTTCTTCTATGCCGACAAGTTCAATATCAGCGACATCAAGCTTGCCTTCGAGGGGAACATCACGCCCGGACACGGTCCGATAACAATCATCCCGCAGATCTACCACCGTACTGTCTTCTGCGACGACGGAGTCCCTATGGTACTCAACAACACTTTCGGCGGCACGATGATGGACCGTTTCGTTGATGGCCAGCTTCCATTCGTAGGCGCGAACGGAGTGACAATGAGCGGATTTTCCAACCAGACCGTCCTCAGATGCGACGTAAGGGCCAATCTCGCCGTGAAGCACTATCTGACGGCCATCGTCAACCACAGGACGGAAGCGGCAGCGATCAGTGATTATTTCTCAAATGATACCGATATCTGCAGGCGCGAGTTCGGCTTCGGCCTCCAGTATTCCTACAATACCAGGCTGGGACCTTTCTCAGTGCTTGGACAGTGGTCACAGATGCAGCACAAGTTCGGTGTCTATCTGTCTTTCGGATATGACTTCTAGAAAAGTTGAACGGACGCGAGTCACTCGCGTCCGTTCAACTTTTAATAATCGTAGAGTTTTGCGTCCTTCGGGGAGACCTTGTTCATATTGTCCAGCAGGTCTTCGTTGGTCTTGAACTCGTCCATCAGCTGGTTCATGAAGTTCATCGCCTCCGTAGGGTTCATGTCGGCCAGAAGCTTGCGTAGGATCCATATCCTGTTGGCGGAACTCTTGTCCAGAAGGAGATCGTCGCGGCGGGTGCCGGAGAGAAGGATGTTGACGGCAGGGAATATCCTGCGGTTGGCGAGGGTGCGGTCAAGCTGGATTTCGGAGTTGCCGGTGCCCTTGAATTCCTCGTAGACGATATCGTCCTGCTTTGAGCCTGTCTCTGTGAGTGCGGTGGCGAGTATGGTGAGCGAGCCGCCGCCTTCGATGTTTCGGGCTGCGCCGAAGAAGCGCTTCGGCTTCTGGAGGGCGTTGGCGTCGATACCGCCGGTCAGGACTTTGCCGGAAGCCGGCTGGACGGTGTTGAACGCACGGCCGAGGCGGGTGATGGAGTCAAGCATTATGACGACGTCGTGACCGCATTCAACAAGTCTGCGGGCCTTTTCTATGACCATGTTGGCGACCTTCACGTGATGCTCCGCCGGCTCGTCGAAGGTTGATGCCACAACCTCCGCCTTGACGCTGCGCTGCATGTCGGTGACTTCCTCGGGACGCTCGTCGATGAGGAGAACGATCATATATACCTCAGGATGGTTGTCCGCGATGGCGTTCGCCAGGGACTTCAGGAGCATTGTCTTACCTGTCTTTGGCTGCGCCACGATAAGCATGCGCTGGCCTTTGCCGATAGGGGCGAAGAGATCGACGATACGGCAGGACGGGTCATTGGCGTGGCCGTTTCCGAGGAGGTTGAACTTCTCTTCAGGGAAGAGAGGAGTCAGGAAGTCGAAAGGAACGCGGTCGCGGATGAATTCCGGTGTGCGGCCGTTGACGAGCTTGATCTTGACGAGAGGGAAGTATTTGTCGCCTTCGCGTGGAGGGCGGATCTCTCCGGTCACGGTGTCGCCGCTCTTGAGGGCGTTGATCTTTATCTGCTGCTGTGATACGTAGATGTCGTCAGGGGAGTTCAGGTAGTTGTAGTCTGATGAGCGGAGGAAACCATAACCGTCCGGCATTATCTCGAGGACGCCGGTCGCCTCTACCGTACCTTCAAATTCAGGTACGCGCGGGCGCGCGGGCTTCTGCTGCTGGTTCTGTTTTTGAGGACGCTGCTGCTGTTGCTGCTGTGGCTGGGCCTGGGCTTGAGGCTGCTCCTGGGATTCGGTATCGGCACCGGCAGCCTGCTGCTCAGCGGCAGCGGCTTCTTCGGCCTTTCTGCGTATCTCTTTCTTGGCTTTTCTTACTATGCTTTCCACCTTTTCGGCGCGGAGGGCCTTCTCGTCCTTGACAGGAGCTGCCGGCTCTTCCGGCTTCACAGGCTCATCATTTGCCTGCTGCGCCTGTTTCTTAGGCTTTCTGCCGGGCTTCTGAGGCTTGGATGGAGCTTCTTCCTTTGCAGGCTCCGCTGCCTTGGTTTCAGGCTTTTCTGATGGTTTTTCCGATGGCTTCTTCGCAAGGCGCGGCTTGCGCGGCTTCTTTTCTTCGGCAGGTTTCAGTGACGCTTCCTGGGCTTCAGCATCGAGGATGGCGTATGCCAGGTTTTCATCGTCAAGTTTTTTGGATTTGATCTGATAATTGCTCGCAATGTTTTCGAGTTGTTCCCGAGTCATCGCATTCAGCTCAAAGAGGCTGTGTGACATATATATTAAGTGATTTTTGGCCCGGCAGGATACCGGAGCGATAGATTACAGGACAAAAGTATGAAATAATTTTTAATTATCCCAATAGCTCGTGCTCTTCTTGAATTTCAGCAGGTCGGCAAGTGCCGCGGCGTTTGCGGAAATGCGGAAGCTGTACATCTTGTACGTTCCGACAGGGATCCAGGATACAGCAATGTTGAAGCAGTGCAGGTCGTAGTTTGCTGAAATCTGGGATGTCGTGATCTTCATCTCCTTGAAGTCGAAACCAGATGACATGTTGATGGAGAGACGCGGCGTCAGCTTGATGTTGCCGGAAAGGCTCAATGTCGCGGTGATATTGTTCTTATAGGTGAGGGTCTCTGTTTTCGTGTCGTAGAACGGATTCCTCGTCAGGCTGAAGTTGGCGCTGGCGTTGAGTGACCACGGAACGTTCGGGTTGGTGTAGTACAGCCAGCCGCCCGGGATGTATTCTCCTGTAATAGGATGGTAATATATGCGCTGGTAGTATGACGCGGCGCCCTGCGTCGCGTCGCTGCCGCCGGGCGTGTTCGGGTCGTGCATGCCGTCATCACCCTTGATGGCGCCCTTTCCGGAGATGGAATATGAAAGGGATGCGCTCACGCGCGTGAAGCGGACGAGGCCCTGGCCTGCCGCAACCGCGAATTTGCCGATGCGGTTGCCCCTTTCGTTGATGGCGTAAGGGTCGAAGCTCGCGTCAGCGCTGATGTTCACCTTCTCGAAGAGATTCGTGGACATCCTGACGTTGACGGTTGACATGCGCATGCTGTCGGCGAGGAAATTGTAACTGGTGCCTATGCTGAGCTGGTCGATGAGCTTGACCTTCTTGCTTCCGGTGCCGGTGGTGTCCGCGAAGTCGCGGACCTTCGCCTCGAGGTTGTTCTGGAACTGGATCGAAGCGTTTGCGGACTCTCCGGTAGGCTTGCCCACGCTGCCCGTATATACATTATACTGGTACAGCATTTCCTCACCCTTGGAGTTTACATAGTTGATGGTCCGGTAACCGTTCCACTCCTTCCCAAGGTCAGGTACGTAGCTGAACGACAGGGAAGGGGATATCACGTGACGTATGGCCTGCACCCGCCGGTATTTGCCGAAATTGAACGTACCGTACAGACGCGTGCTCATCGACAGGCCCGCAGAGCCCCTGTGCGCTATGCCGAACGAGGTGAAGGCGGAGCCTTTGGTCTGCTCGACCTTGTCGGTCTCCGGATTGTACTCGGCGTCATATTTCCTGAAGTACCAGTTCATGCCGTAAGAAACGGAAGGCGTGAAATTGAGGTATTTCAGGAGCGTGAAGCTCGGGAGGCCGATGCTGAAGTTGTGGGTCATCGTGTTGTCCATCTTGTCCACGATCTTGCCGAGGTTCTTGAGGTCGAATTCCGATGACTTGAAGTTGACCTTGTTGGTGAAGGACGTGTTGTACGAGACGCTGAATTTCTCATAGAACCTTTCCTTGCCCACGCGGTTCTTTCTCTTGAACGGATAGATCGTGCTCATCGAGAACGAAAGGTTAGGCAGGGTGATGGAATATGATGAGTCCCTTGAGTTCTGGTAGTGCTGGGCGCTCAGCGACAGGTTGAACTTGCCGTTCCAGTTGCGCGAGTAGCTGATCGAAGATGACACCTGGTTGTTCAGGGTCTCATCTATGGACCGCGAGTTGTACCTGTTGTTGGAAGGTGTCGAGAAGTTTACCGAGGCGCTGAAGGAGGTTCCCGGATGGGCCTTGGAATCCTGCGAATGGGTCCACTTGAAGCCGAAGTTGGATGAACTGAAGAAATCTCCCGGAATATCCTTGTCGCCGGTCTGGTCGTATGAATAGTTCACCGACAGCGAGCCGCTGAACTTGTATTTCACCATATAGCGCGAGTTGACGTCGACCGCCCACGAACCGAGGGTGTAGTAGTCGCCCGTCACCGACAGGTCGAAGTAGTCGCCGAACACGAAGTACATTCCGGCGTCGCGCATGAAGAAGCCGCGCGCCTCCTCTTCGCCGAAGGTAGGGAAGAGGATACCGGTTGCCCTTTCAGGGCGTTTCGGCACGAAGCCGAACGGGATGACCACAGGCAGGGCCACGCCGCCGAACACGGCCCAGGCGGGGCCGAAGACGGTCTTCTGCGAAGGCTTCGTGATGACCTTGGCGCTGGTGAGATGCAGGTAGTAGTGCGGCTCTTCGGCGTCGCAGACGGTGTACCGGCCGTCCGTCATGTTGATGGAGTTGTCCGGCATCATCTTGATGTTCTTGCCCTGTATCTGGCCGTCGGCCTCTGAGGTGTCCATGTTCTTGATCCTCGCCTTGCGGGTGTCGAAATTGTAGTAGAGCTCCTCCATGTTGTAGGTCTTGCCCTGCTGCTTCATAACCGGACGGCCCTTCCAGTCGGCATCGGTGGAGTCGTAGACGCCGCGCGCGTAGAGCGTGCTGTTGTTCATGTTGTACTCCATGTAGTCGGCCGTGAGCTCCATGTCGTCATATTTGACGGTGACGCCGCCGTAGTAGTGTATGATCCTCTGGCCGTCCGTGAATATCTCGACGATGGAGTCCTTTGCTGAAGAGAATGCCGGGAAGTCGAGGGAGCTCTTGCCGAGAAGAGCCACGGAATCAGCCCTGTGGAGGGAGTCTGCGCGGTGCAGGGAATCCCTGCGCGCAAGCTCTAGAGAGTCCGGGAGAGCCTTCTCGCGGACCGTGAGGAGTCCATATCTGTTGCCGCTGCCGCGCTGACGGCGGTTCTGTGCCGACGACGGCACGAAGGCGGTGCATAACACTGTCAGCAGCAAAACAATATGGAGAAACTTCCTCAATTCGGGAAAAATTACTATTTTTGTAATATCTTACAAAAGTAGTACAAATTATTGAAACGCACAATCTGCACACTTCTGCTCGCGGCTATTTGCCTGCTAGCATCCGGCGCTGACGGGCTCCGTCTGAATACTGTCGTTATTGATCCGGGCCACGGAGGCAAGGATCCCGGCGCAGTGTCCTCCGACGGAAAGAATTACGAGAAAACATTCGTTCTGGACATATCAAAGCGGCTTTCGGCAAAGATTTCCGAAGCTTATCCCGATGTCAAGGTCATAATGACGAGGTCGAAGGATGAATTCGTCGAGCTCGCCGACCGTGCCGGCAAGGCGAACAGGGCGGACGCCAACCTTTTCATCTCCATCCACGTCAATTCCACGAAATCGTCCAAGCCGAACGGCTATTCGGTGCACATACTGGGACAGTCGTCAAACAAGAACAGGGACCTGTTCGCATACAACCTTGACGTCTGCAAGCAGGAAAACTCCGTGGTCTCACTCGAAGAGGACGCCGCGCAGTACGAGGGCTTCGACGACGACCCGGAGTCACAGATATTCGCGATGCTCATGCAGAGCGCCTACCAGGAGCAGAGCCTGAAGTTCGCGGAGATCGCCGCCTCCAAACTGAAGGACGGCCCTATAAAGGCCAACAGGGGAATATGGCAGAACCCGTTCATCGTCCTGTGGAAAACCTCGATGCCGGCGGTGCTGGTCGAGCTGGGCTTCATCAGCAATTCCTCCGATCTGGGAGTGCTCCGCCAGCAGAGCGGCAGGGATGACCTTGCGCAGTGCCTTTTCGAGGCTTTCAAGGAGTACAAGACATCTTACGACGGCATAGACACATCTCTTGAGATCAAGAAGAAGGAACCCGAGAAGGAATCCACCCCGGAACCGGCGGCACAGCCGGCCGACGGCGGGGTCCAGTACGGCGTTCAGATCTTCGCGGTTTCCCGCACCATTCAGGCCGGCGCCCCGGAGTTCATGGGGTACAAGCCGATGGTCGTCAAGTCGGGTAACGTCAACAAATACATCATCGGAATTTCCGACTCGGCCGACGGCGCCAGGAAGAATCTTTCGGATATAAAGAAAAAATATCCGCAGGCATTTCTGGTTAAAATTTCATCCGGCAGATCGGAGATGCTGAAATGATTTTTTGCCATTTCGATAATTTCCCCAAATCCAGCCGTTTGCAGTAGGGGAAAACGTTTGATTTCCAATTTAGAATAATTCAAAAGTTCGACTGCTTTGAGAATGACGCAGTTAGGACTTTTGCGCGTCTGTACATCATTGGTTTTCAACGATTTACAAAATGACGTTTTCCCGCGCCATCAACCATATTTTAAGTCGAAAAAACTAATTTTGCAATATCAAAAAAACTTTTTTTTCAATTTTTTATCTACCACCTTTGCACCAGAGAAAAGCCACATGAGCGATCAGTTGACACATACGGAAATCTGGGAGAACTGCCTGAACATAATCAAGCAGATCGTTGAGCCGCAGCAGTTCGCCACGTGGTTCAAACCGGTCCGTTCCGAATCCCTCGTCGACAACAAGCTCACGCTGGAAGTTCCGACCGATTTCTTCAGGGAATATCTCGAATCCGCATACATAGATGTATTGAGCCGCGCCATACGCCGCGTGCTCGGAAATGACGCCAAGCTCTGCTATAAGATCCGTCCGGTAAAGAACTATGAATCGATGACCGTCAAGGGCCAGCCGCAACCGGTCGCCCCGAACAAGCCTGTCACCGTAAACGTTCCTTCCACAGGCAATCCGAGCCCGTTCGTCTATCCCGGAACATGTCCGAAGATCCAGATCAACTCGAACCTGAATCCTCTGTACAATTTCGAGAACTTCATCGAGGGCGAATGCAACAAGATGGGCGTGACCGCCGGAATCAACATTTCGGCAGCTCCGGGCAAGACCCCGTTCAACCCTCTGTTCATCTTCGGAGGCAGCGGCCTCGGCAAGACCCACCTCGCTCAGGCAATAGGCCTTGCGGTAAAGGAGAAGTTCCCGGGCCTGATCGTCCTTTACGTGACCGGACACGAGTTCAAGACACAGTACATCGACGCGATAGTCAACCGCAACAAGCTCACCGACTTCCTGGCATTCTACCAGAAGATCGACGTCCTTATCGTGGATGACATCCAGGACCTTCTCGGCCAGGGATCCCAGAACGCGTTCTTCAATATCTTCAACCACCTTCACCAGAACGGCAAGCAGCTGATATTCACTTCAGACCGCGCCCCTGTGGAGCTCCAGAACTTTGAAGAGAGGCTTCTGTCCCGTTTCAAATGGGGTCTTTCCGTACAGCTTTCGCATCCTGACTACCGTACCCGCTACGAGATGCTGAAGGCGCGCGCCGAGCGCGAAGGCATCAACCTTCCTCCGGAAGTTCTGGAGTTCATCGCCAGCCGCGTCAAGACCAACTTCCGCGAGCTCGAAGGCGCGCTGATATCCCTCACCGCGTACGCGACCGTCCAGAAGAACCGTCCTCTTCTCGAGATCGCCGCGTCGATCACCGAAAAGATCGTAGGCGAAGAAAAGACCGACGTCAACATGGACAAGGTTCAGAGGACCGTCTGCGACTATTTCAATATCACGCGCGATGACCTTCTCTCGAAGTCACGCAAGCGTCAGATAGTCCAGGCGCGCCAGATCGCGATGTATCTGAGCCGCAACCTCATCTCGAACTGCTCGCTCTCGACCATCGGCGCCGAGATAGGCGGAAAGGACCACGCCACAGTGCTCCACGCCTGCACCACTGTCTCCGACCTGATGTCGACCGACAAGGTGTTCAAGAAATACGTTTCAGACATCGAGGCAATGCTTGTGCCGCCTCGCCAGTAATTCAGATTATTCATATTCCAGATATGTCCGTACAAGTAGCTCCGTCAATACTGGCAGCTGATTTCCTGCATTTGGAGAATGACATCCGCCTCATCAACGAGTGCGGAGATATTTTTCATCTGGATGTAATGGACGGCACCCTTGTGCCCAACATCTCCTTCGGATTTTCCGTCATAGACCAGCTCGCAAAGGAAGCGAAGCGCCCGATGGACGCCCACCTCATGGTGGTCCATCCCGAGAGGTGGTTCGAAAAGCTCCATTCGGACGGAGTGCAGATGGTGTCGTTCCACTGGGAAGCCGCCAGATGCAGGACTTCACGGTTCATCGACCGTCTCCACGCCCTCGGCATCAAGGCCGGTGTGGCCATCGATCCGGACGTGCCCGTCAGGAAGCTTTTCCCTTATATCGGCAAGGCGGATTATTTCCTCATTATGTCGGTATTCGCCGGTTTCGGCGGCCAGAAGTTCATCTATGACAGCATCGACAGGGTGATGGCGCTGAAGGCTGAGATCGAGAAGAGGGGAGCGAAGGCGCTCATAGAGGTTGACGGCGGAGTGAACGCCGGCAACGTCCAGGCCTTGAGAGAGGCAGGCGTCGATCTGATAGTCGCAGGAAGCACGGTATTCAAGTCGGACAATCCGGCGGAAGCGATCAAGATGCTCAGGGGAGCCTGAACATGAACTTTTCGAATTCTTCTTGCAATCCGAGTCTGCCGTCTTTCGTGGCCATCTGCCCGAAACGACGGCAGATCGCTTCTGTAAGCGTCTCCAGCTCAGTCTCAGGGTTGTAGTCTTCTCCTGTCAGCTCCTTGAGGCTGACAGGATTCGGCAGGTCGGCCGGCCAGTCCGTCTCGTTGAGATTCAGCCCGACGCCGACTATGCTCCGCATGACCGAGCGGCCCTCGAGGATGTTCTCGATGAGGATTCCGCATATTTTCCTGTCGCCAGCCCAGATGTCGTTAGGCCATTTGATGCGGGTCTCCACCCCGCGGGACATCAGATAGTCGCGTATGCCCAGGGTTGTCACGCAGGTGACGAGGATTGCATCGGACGCGTCGAGTGCGTTGTGTTCGTAGAGTATGGAGAAAGTCAGGTTGGCACCTGGTGAGGAGAACCAGCTGTGGGCGCCCTGGCCGCGGCCTGCCGACTGGTTGGCGGCTGCGATCACAGACAGATTGTCAAGCTCGGAAATATGCCTTCTGAGCTCGCTGTTTGTGGAATCCGTGTCTTTCATCCACTTTATGCGCCCGCGCGTGTGGGATGGTGCCATTTTTGTTGTATATTTGTAGAATACAAAGTTAGACATTCCAAATAGAAATATGGCAAATAACAAGAATAATAAAAGAGGGAAAGGCAAGAAGACGAAGGTCGTCCGCATAAACCTTTCGTGGCTGTATATAATTCTTCTGGTGGGCATAGGCTGGATGCTGTTCGGCAACAGCTCGCCTGCAGCGCAGAAAATCGAGTGGGCGCAGGTCAGGGAAATGATTCTTGACGGAGACGTCAAGGAGATTCATTTCGTACGCAACGATTTCAAGGGCAACGTGACGATAAAGCCCGACTGCCTGGCAAAATACGACAATCTGTTCGTGGGCGGCAAGGTTCCGACCCGCTCTCCTCATTTCTTCTTCCTGACTTCCACCAGATTCGATCCCGAGACCTCCTTCGCGGAATTGAACGCGCTTCTTCCTGAAGACGGGCAGGTCAAGATCGTCATGGAGAATGACGCCAAGATATGGTCGAACGTGCTTGAATGGGTGATTCCTCTTCTTCTGCTGTTCCTTTTGTGGGGTTGGATGTTCCGCGGCATGAACAAGGGCACCGGCGGCGGTGCTGGTGGCGGAATGAATCCTTTCAATGTCGGCAAGGCCACAGGCAAGCTTGCCGACAAGGACAAGGTCAACGTCACTTTCAAGGACGTCGCGGGCTTGTACGGTGCGAAGGAGGAGGTCATGGAGATCGTCGATTTCCTGAAAAACCCTAAGAAATACACCTCCCTCGGCGGCAAAATCCCTAAGGGAGCCCTGCTCGTAGGCCCTCCGGGCACTGGCAAGACTCTCCTCGCAAAGGCCGTGGCCGGTGAGGCGAACGTTCCGTTCTTCTCCATCAGCGGCTCCGACTTCGTCGAAATGTTCGTAGGCGTCGGCGCCAGCCGTGTCCGCGACCTGTTCTCGCAGGCGAAGGAGAAGGCGCCATGCATCGTTTTCATCGATGAGATCGACGCCGTAGGCCGCGCCCGCGGCAAGAACGCCGGCTGGAGTTCCAATGATGAGCGTGAGAACACATTGAACCAGCTCCTCACCGAAATGGACGGCTTCGGTTCAAACAGCGGCGTGATCGTACTTGCCGCGACGAACCGCGCGGACATACTCGACAAGGCGCTTATGCGCGCCGGCCGTTTCGACCGCCAGATCCACGTCACGCTTCCTGACCTGAACGAACGCAAGGAGATATTCCAGGTACATATCAAGAATCTCAAGCTTGCGCCTGATTTCGACCTCGAGGCGATCGCAAAACATACTCCGGGCTTCTCTGGTGCTGATATAGCCAATATCTGCAATGAGGCGGCACTTACCGCCGCGCGCAAGAACCGCACGGACATATGCAACCAGGACTTCATGGACGCCGTTGACCGCGTTGTAGGCGGCATCGAAAGGAAGAAGACCATAATGTCCGAGAAGGAAAAGAAGATCACCGCATATCACGAGGCCGGCCACGCCGTGGCGGGCTGGCTGCTTCCGGGATGCGATCCTGTCCTGAAGGTCAGCATCATCCCAAGGGGACAGGCCCTCGGCATCACCTGGAGCCTGCCTGATGAGAAGGTGATGCAGTCAAAGAGCGACCTTATGGACGAGATGTGCTGCCTGGTCGGCGGACGCGTGGCGGAAGAGATGGTCAACGACGGCGTGCCTTGCACCGGTGCGCTCAGCGACTTCTCCCGCATGACCAAGATCGCTTATTCGATGGTAACGTATTTCGGTATGAGCGAGAAGGTCGGCAACATCAGCTATTATGACGTCGAAGGCGCCGGATACGGCTTCACGAAGCCATACGGCGAGAAGACGGCCGAGCTCATCGACTCCGAGGCAAAGGCTCTCATCGAGGAGATCACAAGCCGTACCAGAAAGCTCCTGAAGGACAACTGGGACGCTCTTGACAAGCTCGCGAAACTGCTCATCGAGAAGGAGGTCATCATGTCGGATGACCTTGAGGCCATACTCGGCCCGAAGGCGGGCGAGCACGGCGAAGCGAGGCTCAAGAAAGAGGAAAAACCCGTAGAGACAGCAAGCGCAAATGAATAATTTAGCCAAGAGAACCATATTCGGTGCGCTGTTCGTCATCGTCATGACCTTCTGCGTCACTTTCGACAAGATTACATATTTCTGCCTTTTCTGGCTGATAATGCTCTATGGGATGAGGGAGTTCTTCAACATTTCCATAGGGGAGTCGATGAAGCTTCAGAGGGGACTTGCACTGATGAGCGGTCTGTGCGGCTTTCTTGCCGTGTATCTGCTTGAGTGCTGCCCCAAGGTTCCGGCCAATTGCGTATCGGTTCTGACCGCGTGCTGCTTCCTCCTGCTGCTTGTCATCCCCGTAAGCTGCATTTTCAGGCAGAATCACGAGGACCACGGCAATCTGTCATACATTTATGCGGCATTGCTCTATATAGCGCTTCCAATCGCCCTGTCGCCAAGGCTTGTGATGGATTGTGAGATATATGACGGCTGGATGCTGCTGTCTCTCTTCATCATCATCTGGCTCAGCGACGTGGGAGCATACTGCATAGGCACCGCACTGGGGCAGAAGCCTGATTCGAAGAAACTTGCACCGTCCATCTCGCCGAAGAAATCCTGGTGGGGCTTCTGGGGCGCCGTCGTGCTGGGCACGGCCACTGCGGTCGGACTTCATTATCTGACATGGCTGCCGTTCACGCTCGGCCACTGCATTGCCGTCGGTGTCATAATCAGCGTGGGCGCTGTAGCGGGAGACCTTGTTGAGTCATTGTGGAAGCGCCATTTCCACGTCAAGGACAGTGGAAATGCCATCCCGGGGCACGGGGGAGTGCTGGACCGCTTTGACAGCTCCCTTGTAGCAATTCCTCTGGCAAGTATTTACCTTTCATTATTCGGACTTATTTAAATGAAGCTCGACAAGAATTCCTACGGATCGGTTGCATTGATCTATTTCTGCTGCGCGGCTGTCGTGGCGGCCATGTTCCTGCTTGTAAAGGTGGATTGGCTTGATTGGACTCTTGCAGGCATAGCCATATGGATTTCTTTGTGGCAAACCAAGTTCTTCCTTGTTCCTAACAGAAATGTTACAATCGGTGACAAAAATGTTTTATCCGTTGCAGATGGGAGAGTTATAATCATAGACCAGGAATATGAAGGGGAGTATCTCAAACGTGACTGCATAAAGGTCGCGGTATATATGAATTTCTTCGATTTCCACGCGAATTTCTGGCCGGTCAAAGGCACCGTCACATATTACAAGTATCATCCGGGAAAGCACATCCTCGCGTTCAATCCAAAGACATCGCAGGACAATGAACATACCTGCACCGCAGTCAAGACCCCCGATGGTCAGGAGATATTCTTCAAGCAGATAGCCGGAGGTTTTGCAAGACGCATAGTAAATTATGCGAAGCCTGGCCTACCGGTTGAAGCCGGAGCCCAGTGCGGCATCATAAAATTCGGTTCAAGAATCGACATATATCTCCCTCTCGATGTGAAAATCAGCGTAAACAAAGGTGACCTCGTGCGCGCCTGCGAATCCGTCATTGCCACCCTTTAGAGCGGTTATCCATTGAAAATCATTGTGTTGTTTGGAAATGTTCACTGAATATATTATATTTCGGTGCAACTGACCATATAATGAAAAAATTAGTATTGACACTGACAATAGCAACGCTGCTATCGGCGTTGACTATGCCAACGCAAGCCAAGGAATACACCTATTTCAGATTTTCCTCTGCAAACGGTTTCCCGTCCAAGGTGAGCTCCGTGTATGTGGAAGAGAATGGATACGCCTGGATCGGCGCCACGGATGGCCTGTATCAGTTCACGAGCAGCAATTCATTTATCCATCTGACAAAGGAAAACGCCTCCGATTTCAATGGTGTTCTTCCGGGCAACGATGTCCTGAATATATTTGGCGACAGCCACAATGTCGTATGGGTGATGACCGATGGCGGTTTTGTTGGTTTCAAGACAAAGATTCATTTCCCCGAGAACGATTGCATCATTGGAATGAATGGTCAGGAAGTTGCGTATTGTGCCTGCGAGATCGGTGACTGCGTCTATTTTGGCGGCGAGAACTGCATTTGGAAATATGATTATGGCACCGGGGCATTCTCTACTGTCCTTTCAGTAAGCGACACGCCTTCATTCAAGATAAAGAATCTGCTCCACGGAGCGGGAAACGGTGGAAATGACCTGCTCGTATTCAAGAATGGAGGCGGACATTTCATATATGACACAAGAAACCGGTTTGTCCGTGAGTCTGTCTTCAAGAACAGCACTGACTTCTATGAGTCGTATCTCGATTCCAAAGGAAATCTCTGGCAGGGCATATATAATGACGGCTACTATTGCATAAACCCTGACGGTCAGGTAATCTGCCATATCACAAAAGAGCAGGGGCTGACCAGCGAAACCATATTGTGTTTCCAGGAAGTCGATGGCGAGATGTGGATTGGCACCGATGGCGGAGGCATCAATATCTTCGATTTCGAGACGATGAAGCTCAGCACTCTGGAGCATAACCAGCATTTCAGAGGATCCCTTCCGACTGCCACCATCACATCGATGTTCGCCGACCATAACGGACGCATATGGTGCTGTTCCCCGAATATCGGCGTATTTGTCATCTCTGAATCACATATCAAGAATTTCGGCTCTGAGCTGATCACCTGGTCGCCGTCGTTCGAAGGGTTTTCCGCCCTGTTCCAGGACGGGCCTCAGGATGATATCTGGATCGGCACAATAGGAGCCGGCGTATATCGCCTTGATCCGCAGACCGACCGATTCCAGCCCATCAGTTCCACGAATGGGCTCTCCATCACAAGCATAGGAAGGCTCGATGACGAAAGGCTGGCTTTGACGGTAGCCAACAAGGGAGGTTACATACTTGACAAACAGACCGGAGCACTCCAGAAGGTGGTTGTCGGAAATGAGTTTTTCTTTACGACTGCATCTTATGACGGGTCTTTCGTGGATGTCGATGAGCAGGGGAGGGTGATTGCCTTCAACGCTGATATTATAAGGTATGAAGTATCCACGGGTGAGACCGAGCTCATCGACCTGTCTTCTCTTAATATCTCAGCACCTTTGCGTCCTGTCCAAGGTTCGAAATGCAAATACGTCGAAGATGGCAAATGCCTGTATGAATGGGATGAATCATTGCCGGAAAAGCTCAAGCCCATATACCGGGCCGAAGCCGCCAACTCCCTGAGAGGAGGTTCGATGGACAGTAAAGGCGTTATCTGGTTCGTTTCAGACAATGCTTTCTGGTCATTCGACACCGGGAATTACAACGTCTCGTCATTCTCGCAGAAATTCAACAGCCCGCCTTCTACCATTCTTTGCGACGCTAACGATAATGTATGGGTTGCGACTTCCAGCGAAATATTTTCTTATTCGCCGAAGGATGACAGACTTGTCTCTTTATCTGAAATCGACGGCGTGAGAAGGGATGTGTTTGCCCAGAATGCAAAGCTGGCGACTGATGATGGCAATATTTACCTTGCAGCTCAAAGGTCGCTACTGCGCATCACTCCGGACTTTTCAATCGGGAAAGAAGAAGATCCCGACATCAGCGTCATTTCGCTTTCCGTTGACGGCAAGGTTGTTCCTGATTTTGAGAAATTCAAGGTGCCGACCAACAACAGGACCGTTGAAATCAGATTTTTTGCGAACTCGGATGATATCCTGTCCACAAGAATGTACAGGGTTCACATCGACGGTCCGGTCGGCCATGTCTACGACGACGAGATATCGTCTCCTGTCATAACATTGCGACATGCCTCTCCGGGTATACACAACGTTATGATTTCCTGTACCAAATCCGACGGGACATGGACCGAGCCGCAGCATATATTTTCGCTTGCGGTAAAGAGGCCGTATTATGCGTCTCCTTGGTTCCTGGTGTTGTCAGGCTTGTTCCTGTTCTCCTTCCTTTTCCTTGCAAGAAAGGTAGTGCACGCAAGACGGGACGAGATAAAGACAATGGAAGAGGAGCGTTACAATTTCCTCGTTGACGTCAACCACGAGTTCCGTACACCTCTCACATTGGTCAACGGGTATCTTAAAAGAATGAAGAACAACCCGGAGATTGACAGCAAGACGCAGAAATCCATTGACAAGATTCTGCTTCAGACCAACAAGATGTCTTCTCTTCTGAACACCATCCTTACTACATCGAAGATAAAGGAAGGCCGGGCACGGCTCGATATCACCCCGGTTGACTTCAATGACTGGCTGCGTGAAATCGCCTCCGAATTCTATGACGAGGCACTGTCTCACAATATGAAACTCGTTCTCAGGCTTGACCCTACGATCGGAATGGTGCCTATGGATGAAAAGTTGATGAGGATCGCTTCCTACAATCTGATAGCAAATGCAATAAAGCACAATTCCGTAGGGCATCATATCACCATCTGGTCAGGATGGGAATCGGGTGACCATACTATAATCAGGATAGGCGTCAAGGACCACGGTTCCGGTATCGGCATCATCAATACGGACAAGCTGTTTGACGGCTTCTACAAGGTCACTGAAGAGGAAACCGGATTCGGACTCGGTCTTGCATACTCGAAGTCCCTTATCGAGGCCCATAAGGGCAGAATCGGGGCGTTCAACAATGATGGCGACCAGGGCGCGACATTCTGGTATGAGATACCTGCAGGCGCGGAGACACTGAGATCCGAGGATAAAATCCGCAATGCTGTCCGCAATCGCGCGAGAAAGATCGAGAACAAGACAATTCAGGATAAGACAATACTGTTCGTTGACGATGACGCAGACCTCAGAATGTTCATATATGATGAATTGAAGAGGTTCTGCCAGAACGTCCTTCTCGCTTCCGGAGCTGACGAGGCAATGAATATGCTGCACGACAATGAAGTGGACGCTGTCATAACCGACATCATAATGCCTGTAAAGGATGGTTTCGACCTTTGCCGTGAGATCAAGTCGACTCCACAGTATTTCCATATTCCGGTAATCCTTCTTACCGCGAAGGACGATGAGATCAACCGCAGCAAGGGATTCCTATGCAAGGCGGATTACTTCCTTCCGAAACCTTTCGAGATAGACAGTCTTCTGGCAATCCTTGATTTCAAGTTCAATCCTGTGAGGAGGAAGGAACTGGCAGAAGAAATGGGAAATGAAGAAACATAAAAAAATCGCCGGGCTCATCACGAGGCCGGCGGTTTGTTAAAAAGTACTATTGTTTGTATTTGAGCACTACAAAGGTATAACCGCTGAAATTTATAAACAATAGGGGATTTACTAAAAATATTCATTTTATCCGATTTGGTAATTCAAATTGTTAATTTGGGAATATGCCTAAAAAAACAAAAATAAAAAACATGTTCGACTCCATAGCACCCGAGTATGACAGGTTAAACCACCTTATGTCATTGAATATGGATAAGTTATGGAGACGGAGAGCACTTCAGAAAATCGTCATAAAGGATAAATCGCAACAGATATTGGATATCGCGTGCGGAACCGGTGATTTCAGCATAGCAATCGCAGAATCAGCAAATCCATCGACAAAAATCGAAGGAATCGACATCTCTGAAGGGATGCTGGAGGTGATGCGGAACAAACTTTCCGAGAAAGGATTGGACGGACGCGTGAGCGCCCGCCTCGGAGACAGCGAGGCGCTCCCTTACGGTGACGGTTCCTTCGACAGGGTCACCATCGCGTTCGGCATCCGCAACTTCGAGCATCGCGAAAAAGCCCTGGAAGAAATACTCAGAGTCCTCAAGCCCGGCGGAAGACTTGTCATACTGGAACTCTCCATTCCGTCAAACGCTTTGGTCAAGTTTGCATTCAAGCTATATTTCACTAAATTCGTGCCCCTGATTGGAGGAAAGATATCCGGCGACAAGGGAGCGTACAGCTACCTTCCGGAGTCGGTCATCAAATTCCCCGGCAAAAAAGAATGGATTGCGACCATGGAATCCTGCGGATACAGTCAGGTGACGCACAAGGCTTTCACCTTCGGCATCTGCAGGATGTACACTGGAGAAAAGAAATGAAAGTCAAAGCCTGTATAAAATCAATGAGGCTCAGAACGCTGCCTCTCTCTCTGGCCGGCGTGATGCTGGGAGCCTTCATTGCCGCTTCGTGCGAAGGAGTCAGAATCCCCGTAATAATCACCCTTATACTTACTGCATCACTGCTTCAGATACTCTCCAATCTCTCCAACGAGTTGGGAGACACCCTGCACGGCACGGATACGGAGGACCGCCAGGGCATACGCTATTCTTTGCAGGACGGAGAAATGACGGTACAGGACATGAAGTTGCTGATTTTCATCACCGCCGCGGCCTGCTGCGCCTGCGGAGCAGCGATGGTTTACGTTTCCTTCGGCACCTTCTTCGCCCCGGAACCTATACTGTTCCTCATTCTCGGCGCCGCGGCGATATGGGCGGCGATGCATTATACTCTCGGTAAGAACCCATACGGCTATCGCGGACTGGGAGACATATTCGTATTCATTTTCTTCGGACTGGTCTCAGTGTGCGGCGGCTGCTATATCTGCCTGCACGATCCTGCGGCCACCTTGGAATATGCCATACTGCCCGCCTGCAGCATAGGATGCTTCAGCGTGGCAGTATTGAATGTCAACAACATACGGGACATGAAAACGGATGCCGCCAACCGGGTCACGACAGCGATCAGACTGGGAGGCACCGGCGCACGCATCTACCAGACCGCTCTGATTCTGGCAGGATGGGTGTCCATAATAGCGAACACCTTATGGCACGGCGGGCATTGCTGGTATCTTTTCCTGCTGCCGCTGTATATCGCCCACATCAAGGGCGTATGGACTTTGGAGGGGAGAGCGCTAGACAAGATGCTCCCGCTGCTCGTCATGAGCACATTTGTCTTTTCTTTGATTGCGGGGCTTGGGCTTTAGGCTCTTCGTCCGGAGGACCGAGAATTTCATCGATAAGGCTGTATGCCTCGCTGAGAGACGTCACAAGCCTGTCGTATTGCTGCCTGTCATTCTCTGAAAACTTTTCAGGTTCCAGTTCTACGTGAGGGACTGACTCATCGATGTTGCAAAGATTGTCCTCGATCTCCAAAACGGTGGTTTCGATTGTGTCAAGAAGAGACCCGATCTGCTTCAATTGCACTATTGCCTCTTCAATAGATTTGATTTCCTTGGAGAATTTCATAGTAAGTCATTCCAATTTTTCTCAAAAGTAGTAAAAAATCGGCATATTATTTGCAACTTTACAGAGCAATCAATAACCTAATATCTAAAACAAATGAAATCATCATTGATTAAATTGGCTGTTGCAGGAGCAATGCTTCTCTTCGGCTGCATGGCTGCAAACGCACAGCCACAGTTTGACCCTGACCAGATGGCTCAGATGCAGGTTGACCAGTTGAAAGAAACCGTAAAGCTTGACGAAGCTCAGAGCGCAAAGGTTCTCGAGATCTTCAAGGAGAACGGCAAGGCCATGGGCGAAATGTTCCAGGGCGGCGGTTTCGATATGGACAAGATGCAGAAGCTTCAGGCAGACCGCGACAAGAAACTCAAGGAAGTCCTCGGTGACGACAACTTCGCCAAGTTCCAGAAAGCGGAGCAGGAGCGCATGCAGGCCATGATGGGCGGCGGCGGCTTCGGCGGATTCTAGCAGTCTATTTCACCCTAAGGTTACGCTCGACGACAGTATAGATTTCGTCGAGCGTTTTTTCGTCCTTGCCGGCAATGCAGATGATGGCGAGGACGCCTTTTTTGATTTCCTGGGTGAAGAATTTCATCGGGGACTCGTCTTCGCAGAGCGCCTCGAAGCCGAAGGCATTCTTTCCGTTGAACTTCACCTTGAAGATAGGCTGGAAATCGTCGGGATCGTCCTCGGAAAAGCCGACCATGTCGGCATAGTTTGAGAACGCCTGGTCTTCCGCAGTGGTATCTTCAGGCATTTCACCCACATAAATGTCTATCATGCCCTCGTCGTGCTGCTTCGAATCATTGTACAAATGAGCTTCGAGATGAGAGATTTCTGCGCCGGATTCGTCGATGTAGTTGTCTGATTCCTTCTGCCAGCCGGAAGGCAGATTCAAAGTGATGTCGTATGCCATAGGATTATATTTGATACAAAGTTAATATTTTAGAAAAATATTTGGTACTTTTGTTAGATAATAGCATTGAATATGAAAATCGGTTTCGACAAGGAGAAGTATCAGAAAATCCAATCTGAACACATTAAGGAGAGAATAGCTCAATTCGGTGACAAACTGTATATGGAATTCGGCGGCAAACTCTTCGACGACAACCACGCCAGCCGCGTTCTCCCCGGCTTCGAACCCGACAGCAAGCTCAAGATGCTCAGCGAGTTGAGCGATTGCGCCGAAATCGTGATCGTCATCAGCGCCGTGGATATCGAGAAGAACAAGATCCGCGGGGACCTCGGCATCACGTACGATATGGACGTGCTCCGGCTCCGCGAGGAGTTCGTCAGCAGGGGATTCCTCGTAAGTTCGGTCGTCATCACCCACTTCAACGGCCAGTCCAGCGCAACGGCATTCAGGAACCGCCTCAAGAGGCTTGGCATAAAGACATATTTCCACCATACCATAGAAGGGTACCCGCAGAACGTCGCTCTGATCGATTCAGACGAAGGTTTCGGAAAGAATGACTACGTCGAGACCACAAGACCGCTTGTCGTAGTGACGGCTCCGGGCCCGGGAAGCGGCAAGATGGCGGTCTGCCTCAGCCAGCTCTACCAGGAGCACAAGCGCGGCATCAAGGCCGGTTATGCGAAGTTCGAGACATTCCCTATCTGGAACCTGCCTCTCAAACATCCTCTCAACGTGGCATACGAAGCCGCCACGGCCGATCTGAACGACGTCAACATGATTGACCCGTTCCACCTCGAGGCCTATGGCAAGACCGCGGTAAACTATAACCGCGACATAGAGATATTCCCTGTCCTTAACGCCCTCTTCGAGGGAATCTACGGCGAAAATCCGTACAAGTCCCCGACAGACATGGGCGTGAACATGATAGGGTACTGCCTGAGTGATGAGGAAGTGTGCTGCAAGGCTGCATATGATGAGATTATACGCCGTTACTATACCGCCCTTGACAAACTTGCGGAAGGTGAGTGCAACGACAATGAGGTCAACAAGATAGCCCTGCTGATGAAGCAGGCGAAGATTACCACGGACTACCGCAAGGCCACCATCGCAGCACGCCAGCGCAAGGAGAAGTCCGGCAAGGCGTCAGCGGCCATAGAGCTCGCCGACGGCACGCTCATCAGTGCGGAGACCAGTGACCTCCTCGGTCCAAGCGCCGCGCTGATCCTCAATGCCTCCAAGCATCTCGCCGGAATAGACCACAGCGTCAAGCTCATCCCACAGAGCATGATAGAGCCTATACAGAAGACAAAGGTCACCTTCCTTCACGGTCATAACCCGCGTCTTCACACGGACGAGGTCCTTGTAGCGCTCTCGATGCTGAGCACAACCGATGACAATTGCCGCAAGGCGCTTGAAACCCTGCCTCAGTTCAACGGTTGCCAGGTGCATTCCACAGTGATGCTGAGTGAAGTCGACCGCAAGATCTTCAAGAAATTGGGTGTTGGACTTACCTGCGACCCTGTCAAGAAAGACTAACCAATAACACACAGAACCAATATGAAAGTAATTGTCCGCGAGGTTAAATCCAACAAAGAGCTGAAGGCCTTTGTCCATTTCCCGAACGAACTGTATAAGGATTGCCCTTATTATGTTCCGCAGATCGAATCAATGGACAGAGACACGCTCGATCCGAAGAAGAATCACGCGTTTGATGTTTGCGAAGGCAGATACTGGCTTGCCTATGATGAGGACGGCAAGGTTGTGGGCCGCATAGCCGGCATCATAAACCACGCCTACAACGAGAAGGTGGGGGAGAAGATTTGCCGTTTCGGCTGGCTTGATTTCATCGAGGACAGGGATGTCCTCGGCGCTTTGCTTTCAGCCGTGGAAGACTATGCCCGCGAAAACGGGCTGGACAAGATGAACGGCCCGGTCGGATTCCTTGAATTCGACGCTTCCGGCGTCTTGACGGACGGTTTTGACAAGCTTCCGACCGCATACGGGAAGTACAACCACCCGTATTATGACCCTATGATCAAGGAGTTCGGCTACGGGAAGGACACCGACTGGGTGGAGTTTTTCGTTGACCTGTCAGAGCATAATCCCGAAAGGAATGCGCGCGCCGCGAAGATTGTGTGCGAGAGGTTCGGTCTCCGCCAGGCCAAGGTCACGACCCACAAGGATGTCGCGAAATATGTCGACGGTATCTTTGAGCTGATGAACCGCTGCTACTCACGCCTGCACGGCTATTCAGAGCTCACTCCGGGCCAGCTCGACGACCTCAAGAATCAGTTCATGCCCAATACCAACCCTTATCTTCTTTCGGTGGTTCTCGACAAGGAGGACAAGGTGGTGGGCTTCATGTTCTGGATGCCTTCTCTTTCAAAGGCTCTCATCAAGGCCAAGGGCCACCTGTTCCCATTCGGCTGGTTCCATATACTGCGTGCCCTTCACAAGAACGACACAGCCGATGCAATGCTTGTTGCCGTTGACCCTCAATATGAAGGCAAGGGCCTGACGGCTCTGTTCTTTGACAAGATGTGGCTTGGGATGCAGAAGACGGGCATCAAATATCTCGAGGCCACCCGCGAACTGGAGGACAACAACCACGTCCTGAATATTTCTTCACACTACAACCGCACGCTCACGAAACGCGCGAGGTGCTACGTGAAAAGTATCTGATAAAACTGATAATACAAACAACCATGAAAAGAATCATTGTCGCTATTCTGGCGGTATGCGGCTGCATGCTGCTTGCATCCTGCACGAGCAAACAGACTGAAAACGAAGGCTTTGTGATCAAGCGTGGAACGAATCTCAGCCACTGGCTGTCGCAGAGCGTGGACAGAGGGGAGGCGCGCGCCGCGCGTGTTACCGAGGCCGACATCGCGAGACTCGCGGAGGCCGGTTTTGACCACGTCCGCATTCCTATTGACGAAGTGCAGTTCTGGGATGAGGAAGGGAACAAGCTGCCGGAGGCGTGGGACCTTCTCACGGGTGCGCTTGACAATTGCCGCAAATATGGATTGAGGGCCATCGTTGACCTTCATATCATCCGCTCTCATAATTTCAACGCGGGATTCGAGGGAAAGAAGAACACCCTCTTTACCGACGAGGCCGCGCAGGACGGCATCATCAATATGTGGTATCAGCTGTCAGACGCCTTGAAGGACTATTCTACCGACTGGGTAGCCTATGAGTTCATGAACGAGCCTGTCGCCGATGAGCACGAGCAGTGGAACCGGCTTGTGGCTAAAGTCCACAAGGCTCTGCGCGAACGCGAACCCGAGCGCACGCTTGTCGTGGGGTCCAATCTCTGGCAAGGCGTAGGTACGATGAAGTATCTCAAGGTGCCGGAAGGCGACAAGAACATCATTCTCAGCTGCCATTTCTATGAGCCTATGGCTCTGACCCATTATACAGCTCCATGGACGGAGAGCGGCCAGTATTACGGCCCCGTCACCTATCCGGGCGTGATGATTCCGGAAGAGGAGTTCGCCAAGCTTGACGAGCATCACCAGGAGATTTTCCGCCAGTATACGACGGAATGGAACCGCGACCGTCTTGAAAGCATGTTCAAGGATGCGTTCGAAGCTGCTGAAAGAATGGGCCTGCAACTCTACTGCGGAGAATGGGGCGTGTTCCAGCAGGCTCCCGCCGAGAGCAAATACAACTGGTACCGCGACATGATCTCCATCTTCGACCAGTACGATGTCGCCTGGTCAACCTGGTGCTATTTCGACGAATTCGGTTTCTGGTCCCTCGAGAACCAGGAGATTTCCGACCCTGAACTTCTGTCAGTCCTGACTTCCGGCAAGGCGCTGGGCGAATGACCCGGCAGCGGATCAGATGTTCGCGATGCTCATTATGTCGGCGAAGACACCGGCGGCTGTGACGCTTGCGCCGGCACCGTAGCCCTGGATGAGCATAGGGTGCTTGTTGTAGCGCTCTGTGGTCAGAAGGATGATGTTGTTCGATCCCTCAAGTACATAGAATGAGTGGCCTTCCTTGAATTCCTGAAGGGAAACTGAGAACTTTCCGGCATCCATCTTGGCTACGAAGCGCCAATGCTTGTGCTCTGCGACAAGGCGCTTGCGGCGCTCTTCGAAGTCGGCGTCGAGAGAAGGCAGCTTCTGCCAGAATTCCTCCATCGAGCAGTCGAAGAAGTCTGCCGGGATGAAGAGGTTGGCATCAACATCTTCCTGATTTACCTTGTATCCGGCCTCGCGTGCGAGGATTACGAGCTTGCGGATGACATCCTTGCCGGAAAGGTCGATACGCGGGTCTGGCTCGGAGAAGCCCTGTTCCTTTGCCATACGGACGGTTTCGCTGAAAGGAATGTCCTCGGATATTGTGTTGAAGATGAAATTCAAGGTACCTGAAACAACGGCCTCGATCTTGAGTATCTTGTCACCGCTGTTGCGAAGCGCGTTGATCGTATTGATGATTGGGAGGCCTGCGCCTACGTTTGTCTCGAAGAGGAACTTGACGTTGCGCTTGTGGGCAAGATCCTTCAGTGCGGCATAATTCTCATAGTCGGAAGACGCGGCGACCTTGTTGGCGGCGACGACCGAGATGCTGTGCTCGAAGAAATCCTTGTAGAGCGTGGCTACTTCTGCGCTTGCGGTGCAATCGACGAATACGGAATTGAATATGTTCATTCCGATGACCTCGTCGCGAAGCTTCGCAAGGTCAAGAGGAATGCCATTTGCGAGTTCCTCCTTGTATGTGGCCAGATCGATGCCGTCGCGGCAGAAGATTCCCTTCGTGCTGCGTGCGATACCGACCACGTTGAGCTTCAGGCCGTGACGCTTCATGAGCTTGGACCTCTGGCTTGCGATCTGATCGATGAGGTTGCCTCCAACGGTGCCTACACCGCAGATGAAGAGGTTGAGTTCCTGATATTCAGAGAGGAAGAAGCTGTCGTGAATGACATTGAGCGACTTGCGGAGGAACTTCTTTTCAACGACGAAAGAGATGTTCCTTTCCTCGGTGCCCTGTGCACAGGCGATGATGCTGATGCCGTTGCGGCCGAGGACGCTGAAAAGCTTGCCGGCGACACCGGCGTTGCTCTTCATCTTCTCGCCGACGATCGCCACGGTGGCAAGGTCGCGGAGAAGCTGCGTAGGGGCCATCGAACCCTCGGCGATCTCGTGCGCGAACTCCCGGTTAAGGACTTCACAGGCCAGGTCGGCGGAAGTCTCATTGATACCGAGGGAAATATGGGTCTCGGATGAAGACTGGCTGACGAGGAAAACGCTGATGTTGTTGCGCGCAAGCGCATTGAAAATACGGCCGTCAATGCCTACTATACCAGCCATTGACGCGCCTGAAACGGTGATCACGCAGGTGTCGCTGATGGAAGATATACCGGTGAGGGCGCGGCCCGAACCGTTGCTCTTCTGGCGGATGACGGTGCCTGCGGCAGACGGGTTGAAGGTATTTTTGATATATACCGGAATGTCCTTCGGACAGACTGGGTAAAGTGCAGGCGGATAGATGACCTTTGCGCCGAAGTTGCAAAGCTCCATAGCTTCCGCAAAGCTCAGTTCGTCGATGACGTATGATGTCTTGATGATCCTCGGGTCAGCCGTCATGAAGCCGTCGACGTCGGTCCATATCTCAAGTCCTTTCGCGTCAAGCGCGGCGGCGATGATGCTGGCTGTATAATCTGAGCCTCCGCGGCCGAGATTGGTGATCTGGCCGGAAGCGGAGTCTGTAGAGATGAATCCCGGGACGATGGCGATCTCCCTGCGCTTCGCGATGCCCTTGAAAGCGGACTTCACAAGGCTCTCGGTAACTTCGGAATCAAGGACAACCTTGCCCTCCACGCGTGTGGTCTTGATGAAATCAAGCGAATTGTAGAGTTTCGAACCTTCTATCAGGCAGGAAACGATCTGAGATGATATCCTTTCGCCGAAGCTGACGATCTCGAACTTGGTCTTTTCCGGAAGCACCTTGAGGGTGAAAACGCCCTCGTAAAGTGACATAAGGGATACGAGAAGATCGTCTGCGGTGGCTCTCAACGCCTTTTTCGACGCCGCCGGGAGTTTCAGGCCATCTATGACCTGATGATGGCGGTCACGGATGCCCTCGAAAGACGAAAGCCATGATTCGTCACCGCGCTCTGCCATTGCAGATGTAGTGAGGAGCATATCAGTGACTCCGGAAAGAGCCGATACAACAACTACAACGCTCTCGTTGCGGGAGCATACAATCTGCTTGACATTTTTGAGGGCTTCAACGGAACCTACGGAAGTGCCTCCGAATTTCAGAACATTCATAATAAATCTACTAACTGATCAACCGCTAATGTAGCGATTATTTTCCAAATAAATGCCCAAGGAAGAGATTTTTCTCGTCTTCAGACATGCCGCGCCGTGCGGCGTAAGCATCAAGGTCGGAGTCGGACACCCGACGTATATCATTATAGGAAGCCAGCGGATGGGCAATTGCAAGACCGCAAACGCTGGCCTCCGGTATCATTGCACAGGATTCAGTAAGGCTTATCCCCAGCTCTGGAGGAAGTTGGGCGAGAACGTCTCTCTTGAGACTGTGGTCCGGGCAGCAGGCATAGCCGATTCCCGGACGTATATGCTTGACATTCAGCTGTGAACCTATCCATTCAGAGGCCGCATCGGCAAGCGTCACGCGCACTGCGTGGGCGACGATGTCGTCAGAATCGGACGGCGCGACGACAGTCGCGGCAAAGAGGCCGAGCTGGCTTGATTCCGAGGCGGGGAAGTAGTCCGCCAGACAGGCGCCGTCGCGCAGCATAGGCAGACGGAAGTCCGGCGTAACGATGTCGTCCCCTTCGCGATGAGCGTCGAAGAATCTCAACGCAAGGCGGACTTTCAGTCCGGCGGAATCGAGATAGGCGAGCGCCTCCTCCTTCAGACCTGCACCTTCGCAGTGCTCGCACTTCACGCCGCAGACTGCGAAGAACAGCCTCCAGTCGAAGTGTCCCATAAACTCTCCGGCAGGCATCTCGCAGAACGGAATATCCTTGAACGACGTGGCCGCAAAACCATCCTGAACAACAGGTTCGGCAGGCTTCGCAACTGCAGAAGACCTGAGAGCAACCAACTTCTCGCGCTCCTTCAGCTCATCTGCAATAAATGATTCTGCATCAATAATATATTTCTTCGCCATCACAGCAGTTGCAGAAGCATCGGCGCCATAGTGTACGTTGGAATAAAGCGGCGCAAGCCTGACTGCGGTATGCACCGCCGAAGCCGCCGCCCCGCCTACGAAAAGCGGGATATCCATACCCCTCGCCGACATCTCGGAGCATATCTCTTCCATCCTGCTCAATGACGGTGTGATCAATCCGCTGACACCGACCGCAACAGCCCCGACTTCGCCCGCCTTGTCAAGTATGTCTGCACATGGCACCATAACCCCAAGGTCAACCACATCGAACCCGCTGCACTGCAGCACAATCGCGGTTATGTTCTTGCCTATGTCGTGAACGTCACCCTGTACCGTCGCTATCACGAAAACCGGCCTTCCGGACCCTTGCGACGCTTCACCCATATACGGCTGAAGCACGGCTACGGCTTCCCTCATCACCTTGGCGGATTTCACCACCTGCGGAAGGAACATACGGCCTGCGGCGAACAGTTCGCCAACCTTCTCCATACCCTTCATCAAAGGCCCCTCAATCACCTCCACGGCCGATTTCAGCACTCCATACGCTTCCATCGCACTTTCCTCGATCCCTGCCGAAACGCCCTTCACCACCGCCGCCGTCAGCCTCTCCATCGGATCCGCAACGGCATCCCTTCTTGCTTCGACGACGCAGCGTGGATCGGTCAAATTCTCAACAAGTCCGCAAGAAGCAAATTCCACGAGCCTCGAAGTCGCCTCGCTGTCGCTGTCAAAGATCACATCCTCCACGCGCTTGCGCAGCTCCGGATCAATCTCGTCGTATATCTGGATCATCTGAGGATTCACGATGGCCATATCAAGACCCGCACGTATGGCGTGATACAGGAACGCCGAATGCATAGCCTCTCTTACGGCATTGTTGCCGCGGAAGGCAAAAGACAGGTTGGACACGCCGCCGGAGGTCTTCGCCCCCGGCAGATTCGCCTTTATCCAGCGTACAGCCTCTATGAAATCGACACCGAAACGCGCGTGTTCCGCTATTCCCGTACCTATGGAAAGGATGTTACAGTCAAATATTATGTCACCCGCCGGAACGCCGGCGGCAGTTAAAAGTTCATAGCTGCGCTTGCAGATGGCGACCTTGCGGTCAAACGTTACCGCCTGGCCTTCCTCGTCGAAGGCCATCACAACCATCGCGCCTCCAAGCCTGCGTATCTCAAGCGCCTTGCGAAGGAATTCATCCTGGCCGTCCTTGAGTGATATGGAATTGACTATGCACTTGCCCTGGGCGTTCTTGAGACCCTCAAGTATGGTTTCCCAGTGGGATGAATCTATCATTACAGCCGCCTTGGCGATAGCCGGCTCGCCTGATATGTGGCGAAGGAAAGTGCGCATCTTCGCGGTCGAGTCAACCATAGGGTCGTCCATGTTGATGTCGATGATGTCCGCACCGCCTTCGATCTGAGCTTCAGCTATGCGCAAGGCCTCATCCCAATTGTTTTCAGCCACCAGCCGCGCAAACTTCCTTGAACCGGCAACATTCGTCCTCTCCCCGACATTCATGAAATTCCTCGCCGGAGATATCTCAACTGATTCCAGCCCGGACACGAACAGCGTATCGTTCTCCCTTGCTTCAGCGACGCAAAGTGGACCAGTCAGATTCTCACCAAGGCCGCAAGAATTGACCCTCTGCGCAATAGCACGTATATGCTCCGGCGTGGTGCCGCAGCAGCCGCCCGCAATCTGCACATATCCATCACGGACAAGACCGCCTACAACCTCGGCCATCTCCTCGGGGGTGTCATTATAATTGCCGAACTCATCAGGGATGCCCGCATTCGGGTAGAAGATCACCGGATGGGAACTGAAAGACGCGATTTCGCGCACCAGCGGAGCCATTGCGGCCGCACCGAGCGCGCAGTTGATGCCGAATGCGGCAAGGGTCTTCGCGTGCGAGACGGAACGGTAGAAGGCCTCCAGAGTCTGCCCTGTGAGGGTGCGCCCGCTGCGGTCGCTGACCGTGGCGGATATATAGAGAGGGCAGGGATTGCCCAGCTTCTCCAGCGCGCAGATGAGCGCCTTGGCATTCAGAGCATCAAAACAGGTCTCGAGAAGGATTATGTCGGCTCCGCCCTTGAGAAGAGCGGAAACCTGCTCCTCGAATGCCGCGGCCATCTCATCAAATGTATATTCGCGGAAAGCGGGGTCATCGGCATCGGATGCCATTGTCAGGGATTTGCCGGTAGGGCCGACGCTGCCGGCCACAAGCACCTTGCGGGGCGCCGCGTCGGCCACCCTGCGCGCGGTGCGCGCTCCTTCGAAAGCCATTTCCGCCGCCTTGTCCGCAAGGCCGGCGGCTGCCTGGCTTATTCTGTTGGCAGTGAAGGTATTGGTGGTGATGATGTCAGCACCGGCTTCGACATACATACGGAGCACCTGCTCCTCAGTGAAGCCGCGCTGCAGCATGGTGCCCATTCCGCCATCAAGTACCAGAGCCATATGCTAGAAGAATTTCTTGAGGATTTCGACCACGTTGTCCGGGCGTCCCATTGTATAGAAATGGATCGCCGGGACACCATTCTTCAGAAGGTCCGCGCACTGCGCGGCACACCATTCTATTCCTGCCTGATAGCAGGCCGCCCTGTCGGCGGAATGAGACTTGAATTCAGCGACGAGTTCCTGCGGGATGTCAAGCGAGAACGCCTCCGGTATCATTTCTATCTGCTTGAAGGTAGAGAGAGGCTTGAGGCCCGGTATGATCGGCACATTGATGCCTGCGGAGCGGCACTTGTCGCGGAAGTCATAGAAGACCTTGTTGTCGAAGAACATCTGGGTGATTATGTAATCCGCGCCGGCATCGACTTTCTTTTTCAGATTTGCGATGTCGGTTTCGAGGTTCGGAGCCTCGAAGTGCTTTTCAGGATATGCGCCGACACCTATGCAGAACTGCGCGCCGTTCGCGCGTTCGAAGGCGCGTACGGCCGAAACCAGTTCGCCCGCGTACCTGTAGCCTCCCGGTTCGGGGGTGAAGCGCTTTTCGCCCAGCAGGCTGTCGCCGCGAAGCGCCATTATGTTCTCGATTCCAAGGAATTTGAAATCATTCAGCTGGCTGTCGATCATTTCGGCGGAAGCGCCACCGCAGATGAGGTGGGGGACAACCTCCACCGGGAAACCCGCCTGGATGGCCGCACACACGGCGGTTTCGCTCACGCGCCTGCGGATCAGATGACGGGAGAAAGTTCCGTCCGGCTCCGGACGGAATTCGAATTCGTCGCGATGGCAGGTGACGTTGATGAACGGAGGATTGAAATCCATAAAAGGCCTTATGGAATCAATCAGTTCCTTCTTGGAAACGCCCTTGAGCGGCGGCACTATTTCGAGAGAAGCGAACGGCTTCTGTTTCGATGCAAGTATGTCTTTGATTTTCACGGTCTTGTCTGTCCTTCGCCCTCAATGAGCCATTTATAACTTGTGATTTCTTCCAGCCCCATAGGTCCGCGTGCACCGAGCTTCTGGGTACTGATACCTATCTCTGCGCCAAGCCCGAACTGCGCTCCGTCAGTGAAACTGGTAGGAGCGTTCACATATACGCAGGCGGCATCGATTTCAGCCTGGAAACGCGCTGCGGCGGCCTTGTCTTCGGTAATGATGGCTTCACTGTGGCCTGAGCCGTAGCTGTCAATATGCGCTATGGCCTCGTCAAGGCTGTCAACCGTCCTGACGGCCATCTTGTAATCCATATATTCGGTACCGAAAGAGTCGGGACCTGCGTGCTGCAGTTTGTCGGAAGGGAATTTGCCGTCCAGGGCGGCGAATGCGCGCCCGTCGGCGTAAAGCGTGACCTGAGGCATCCGGCCTACCAGTTCGGGGAGGTCCGCAAGGCGTGACGAATGCACGATGAGGCAATCAAGCGCGTTGCACACGCTGACCCTGCGCGTCTTGCCGTTGGTCACTATGCGGACACCTTTCTGAAGGTCGCCGCTGGCGTCGAAATATGTGTTCACGACGCCGGCGCCCGTCTCTATGCAAGGCACCTTCGCATTGTCGCGCACGAAATCTATCAGCCTGCGGCTGCCGCGCGGAATCACCAGGTCGACGTACCCGGTCGCGCCGAGCAGTTCGCCTACGGCTTCGTGAGTGGCCGGGAGAAGGTTGACCGCATCCGCGGAAACGCTTTCGGAGGCCAGTACGCGCTTGATGAGCGCCACGGCGGCACGGTTGCTGCTGTCGGCGTCGCGGCCGCCCTTGAGCAGCGTCACGTTGCCGCTGCGGAAGCAGAGCGAGAACACGTCGAAGGTCACGTTCGGGCGGGCCTCATATACTACGCCGATCACGCCGAAAGGCACGCTGACCTTGCGGAGCTTGAGACCGTTAGGGAGTGTCCTTTCAGCGAGGACGCGGCCGAGCGGAGAGGGGAGAGCGGCAACCTTGCGCATATCGGCCGCGATTCCCTCGAGACGCTCGCCGGTGAGTTTCAGACGGTCGTAAAGGGGATTCGCCGGATCCATCAGAGCCAGGTCGGCGGCGTTTGCGGAAAGAAGTTCGTCCTTCGAGGCGACTATGGCGTCGGCAAGTTTCAGAAGCACTTCAGTGCGCTTGCCGTCGCTCACGCCTATCAGGCTCTTGACAGCCTTTTTGGCATTTATGATAGTATCGTTGATCATTCTGAAAGGAATTCCGTATGTACAGTATCTTCAGGTCTTGTGAGAACGTCCACTATGATGTTGTCACGGTTGCCGTTGGCGATGATGACCTTTACGCCGGTAGCGGCCGTAGTGGATGCAATATGGCATTTCGAGGTCATTCCGCCGCGGCCGAACTCACTCTTGGCGTCGGTTACGAACCTGTCGAATTCTTCTCCCGGACGGAGCTTCGGGATAACCTCCGAACCCTTTGCGGAAGGGTCGCCGGAATATACGCCGTCAACGTTCGAGAGTATGATTAGCGCTTCGGCGCCGACCATGGTGGCGACGAGGCCGGAAAGTTCGTCGTTGTCGGTGAACATCAGTTCCTTGATGCTCACGGTGTCGTTCTCGTTAACGATAGGGACTACTCCACTCTGAAGCATCACCTCCACGCAGTTGCGCTGGTTGTTGTATTCGCGCTTTGTGGAGAAATTCTTCTTCATCGTAAGTATCTGGCCTACGTTGATGCCGTAGTCTATGAAAAGCTTATAATATAGGTCCATGAGACGGACCTGGCCTATGGCCGAATAGAGCTGGCGCTGCTGGACGTCATCCAGCTTGTCGTTCTGACGTATGAGTGAACGGCCGCATGCAACCGCACCGCTGGTCACGAGAACCACCTCGAAACCCTGCTTGCGTACGGCGACGATCTGGTCCACGATCGAGGAGACGCGCGTGGTGTCGAGAGCGCCGTCGTGACGGGTGAGGACATTGCTTCCGACCTTGACCACAATGCGGCGCTTCTTGCGTGTATCAACGGTCAGACCCTTTTGGACAGCAGTCGAGAAACCTGCATCTTCCATAGCATTGAGACCCTTGATAGTCATGCCGTTAGGTGTGGTTACCTTATCTATTTCTTTCTCTGGCTCGGAGTTGTGTGTGCGGATCAGTTCGGAAGCTCCGCGGACGGTCTGGCAAACGACATTCTGTATGTCGTCGTCGTCAAGACCGAGAGTCTTCGCGCCCTTCTCGGACGCGGAGATGTAGCGCATCGCGTAGGCTATTCCGCAGGAGGCGACGCAGGTGCCCGCGATCATCTGGCTGAGCGGCACGACAATGGATTTGCCTGCTTTGTCGAAGAGTTTCTTCAGGATTGCGGTCTGCTCGTCGGAGGCGGTGACAGGCGAGATGAAAGTCATGCTCTCGCCGATCTCTATCGCTGTGTTCGGGATGACGTATGCGATGGACGGTATCCTTCCGTCCCTGTCGAACCATTTCTTGAGATTGTCGGCGGAAACGCCCGGCGCTATCGACACTACAAGCTGCCTGCCATAGTCAAGGGCGTCTCTTGTCTGGGCTACGACATCCTCCATCTGCCAGGGCTTGACGGCATAGAATACTATGTCCGCATCCCTGACGGCCGCGACGTTGTCGAGAGATGTCCCGATTCCGTACTTCGCGAACCTTTTAAGACTCTTCTCGTGACGTGCTGTCACGACGATATTGCCGGCCTGTACGGCAGAGAACCTGGCAAGGCCGACAGCTGCAGCCCCGCCCATGTTTCCGGCACCGATAAAAGTGAGTTTCATATAAAAACAACTAACCAACGACTACAAATATAACAATTCGTAATAAAAAATTAAAAAAACTATGAAAAAGAAAGTAAACAAAAAACACCAAATCTTTATTTCACGCTATTCTATTGGCAAATATTTGGTTTATTATAATTTATTACTTATCTTTGATGCAAGTTAGTATTAGTTAGTGGTGCGGTCTGTAGGGAGGTTAATTTTTTTTGTTCGGTTATGAAGTTACGTAGCAGCGTTACCTTTGAAGGTAGAAGAATGGCTGGCGCCAGGTCTCTCTGGCTGGCCAACGGGATGAAGAAAGAACAGTTCGGAAAGCCCGTGATCGCGATTGCGAATTCATTCACTCAGTTTGTTCCCGGCCACGTGCATCTGCACGACGCGGCCCAGATCGTGAAAGAGGAGATCGAGCGTCTCGGCTGTTTCGCCGCGGAGTTCGACACCATCGCCATAGACGACGGCATCGCGATGGGGCACGACGGAATGCTCTATTCTCTTCCGTCACGCGACATCATCGCGGACAGCGTGGAGTATATGGTCAATGCCCACAAGGCTGACGCGCTCGTGTGCATCAGCAACTGCGACAAGATCACCCCGGGCATGCTCATCGCCGCGATGAGGCTCAACATCCCGACCATCTTCGTCTCCGGCGGCCCAATGGAAGCCGGCGTCCTCGGCGCAGCGCGCCTTGACCTCATTGACGTGATGGTGAAGTCGGCAGACCCTTCAGTCAGCGACAAGGATGTCGATGAAATCGAGAACTGCGCCTGCCCGACCTGCGGAAGCTGTTCCGGAATGTTCACGGCCAATTCGATGAACTGCCTCACTGAGGCCATCGGCCTCGCCCTTCCGGGCAACGGCACGGTCCTCGCCACCCACGCGCTCCGCAAGGAACTCCTTCTCAAGGCGGCGCGCCAGATAGTCGAGAACACGCACAAGTACTACGACAACGACGACGATTCAGTCCTTCCGCGCAGCATAGCCACCCGTCAGGCGTTCCTTAACGCCATGACCCTGGACATCGCGATGGGCGGATCATCCAATACCGTCCTCCATCTTCTTGCAGTCGCCGGCGAAGCCGAAGTGGATTTCGTGATGGAAGACATCGACAAGCTTTCACGCAAGGTCCCTTGCATCTGCAAGGTTGCGCCTAACACACAGAAATATCACATCCAGGACGTCGGCCGCGCAGGCGGCGTGTTCGGAATAATGACCGAACTTGCAAAGTCCGGTCTGGTTGACCGCAGCGTCGGCCGTGTCGACGGAATGAGCCTCGGCGAAGCACTGGACAAATACGACATCACCGGAGCGAATGCCGGAGAAGAGGCAAAAGAGATATATTCGGCTGCTCCCGCGGGACGCAGGACAACCGTAATGGCATCCCAGGACACGAAGTGGGAGAGCTTCGACACCGACCGTGAGAACGGCTGCATCCGCAGTCTGGAGCACGCCTACACGAAGGACGGCGGTCTCGGAGTTCTTTTCGGCAACATCGCCGCTGACGGCTGCGTCATCAAGACGGCGGGCGTCGATGAGAGCCTCTGGCATTTCTGCGGCCCGGCAAAGGTGTTCGACTCACAGGAATCGGCCGTCGACGGCATCCTCGGAGGCAAGGTCAAGAGCGGCGACTGCGTGGTCATCAACTACGAAGGCCCCAAGGGCGGTCCGGGAATGCAGGAGATGCTTTACCCTACATCCTACATCAAGTCGATGCACCTCGGAAAGGAGTGCGCCCTGATCACCGACGGACGCTTCAGCGGCGGCACATCGGGTCTCAGCATCGGCCACATCTCCCCGGAAGCGGCCGCAGGCGGCAACATCGGCCTGCTCCGCGACGGTGACATCATCGAAATCGACATCCCTTCACGCAGCATAAATGTCCATCTGAGCGACGAGGAACTCGAGGCCCGCAGGGCGGAGGAACTCGCGCGCGGCAAGAAGGCGTTCACCCCGCCGTTCCGCCAGCGTCCTGTCGCAAAGAGCCTCAAGGCATACGCATCGATGGTCAGCAGCGCCGACAAGGGTGGAAGAAGGATAATTGAAGACTAGATACAATGAGCGAGAAAGCAGGAAAGAAGATTACGGGTGCGGAGATTCTCCTCGAATCTCTCATCGCACAGGGCGTTGACACCATTTTCGGTTACCCGGGTGGTCAGATAATGCCTGTCTATGACAAACTCTACGACTATCAGGACAAGCTCCATCACATCCTCGTGCGCCACGAGCAGGGCGCCATCCACGCCGCGCAGGGTTATGCGCGCGTGAAAGGGACTCCCGCCTTCGTGATCGTCACATCCGGTCCGGGCGCGACCAACGTCATCACCGGCGTTGCCGACGCGATGATTGATTCGACCCCTGTCGTAGTCATTGCCGGACAGGTCTCCAATGCCGCTCTCGGCACCGACGCCTTCCAGGAGACCGACCTCATCGGCCTCACGACCCCTATCACCAAATGGGCGCATCAGGTGCGCCGTCCTGAAGACATAGCCGAGGCGGTGGCCAGAGCGGCCTATATCGCCGGCAGCGGCCGTCCTGGCCCTGTGGTACTTGACCTCACGAAGGACGCCCAGGTCGGCCTGGCCGAATATGTGGAGGCGAAGTGCTCGTTCATCAGAAGCTACGTACCGGTTCCCGAGCCGTCAGAGGACTCCATCAAGGAGGCTGTCAAGATGATCAATGAGGCAAGAAGACCTTTCGTCGTCTTCGGACAGGGCATCACGCATTCAGGTGCCGAGAAGGAGCTTGCCGCATTCCTCGACAAGGGCGACATACCTGCGGGATCGACGCTCCTCGGCCTCAGCGCGCTGAATTCAGACAATCCGCACTATACGGGTATGGTCGGAATGCACGGCAACCTCGCGCCTAACGCCATGACCCAGGAATGCGACCTGCTCATAGCCGTCGGAATGAGGTTCGACGACCGCGTCACCGGCACGGTAAACACATATGCCAAACAGGCGAAGAAGATTCATATCGACATCGACGCCTCTGAAATAAACAAGAACGTCAAGGTTGACCTCGGAATCCTCGGGGATGCCAAGGCGGTCCTCGCGCGTCTTACAAAAGAGATTGACGCGCACACGCGAATGGGTTGGAAGTCTGTCGTTGAATACTGCAAGGCAACCGAAAAGGAAAAGGTCATCAACCCGGAGATCAACCCGGGCAGCGGCATGGTCAAGCCGGGCGAGGTGATCGCGAGAGTCGCGGAAGCCTGCGACGGCAAGGCTATAGTCGTGACCGACGTTGGTCAGAACCAGATGCTTGCCGCGCGTTATTCCCGTTTCAGCCAGGGGCGCAGCCTCCTTTCTTCAGGCGGTCTCGGCACGATGGGATTCGGTCTGCCTGCGGCGATAGGCGCAAAGACCGCCGCTCCTGACCGTCAGGTCTGCCTTTTCGTCGGAGACGGAGGCCTGCAGATGACAATCCAGGAACTCGGAACCATAATGCAGGAAGGCACCGGAGTGAAGATTGTCCTTCTCAACAACAACTGGCTGGGCAACGTTCGCCAGTGGCAGCAGCTCTTCTTCGGGAACCGCTATTCAGCCACCAGGATGATCAACCCGGACTTCGAAAAGATTGCCCAGGCCTACGGTCTGGACATCGCGACAGTGGAGGACAGGAAGGACCTGGCTCCAGCGATTGCCAGAATGCTGGCGGATGACAAGCCTTTCATCCTTAACGTCCACGTGGAGGAAGAGGACAACGTTTTCCCTATGGTCCCTCCGGGAAAGAGCGTGAATGAAATTATGTTGAACTCAAAAGAATGGTTTGAATATGGAAAATGAGAAACTTTTTGAAATAACGGCTTATACCGAGAATCAGGTAGGTCTTCTTAGTTCCATAGCCGGCATATTCACGAGGCGCAGCATGAACATAGAAAAGCTGCTCGTGTATCCGTCCCGGATCAACGGCATCCACAAGTTCAAAATCACCACGAGAACCACGGAGACCCTCTGCAAGGCGGCTGTCCAGCAGATCGAGAAGAAAGTCGATGTCGTGAAGGCATTCTATGAGATCGACAACGAAAGGTCGGAGAGAGAGCGTGACATCGTCACATCATTCCTTGAAGAAAGAGAAAGAAACAACAAATAAACTATAAACATTCATTAAAATTCAATTGTTATGGCAAAGATGAATTTTGGCGGAGTAGAAGAAAATGTAGTAACCCGCGAAGAATTTACTCTCGAGATGGCTCGTGAGACACTTAAGGACAAAACTATCGCAGTGATCGGTTATGGCGTTCAGGGCCCTGGCCAGTCACTCAATCTTCGCGACAACGGTTTCAAGGTCATCGTCGGCCAGCGCGCGGGCAAGACCTTCGACAAGGCTGTCAATGACGGTTGGGTACCGGGACAGACCCTCTTCGGCATCGAGGAGGCCTGTGAGAAGGGTGACATCATCATGTGCCTCCTTTCAGACGCGGCTGTAATGTCAGTATGGCCTAAGATGAAGCCATATCTCACCCCTGGCAAGACCCTCTATTTCTCACACGGTTTCGCAATCACCTGGAGCG
Organism: Bacteroidia bacterium; assembly: GCA_030537315.1. Taxonomy (GTDB): domain Bacteria; phylum Bacteroidota; class Bacteroidia; order Bacteroidales; family UBA932; genus Cryptobacteroides. The sequence goes on along the minus strand of JAUNNZ010000003.1, from coordinate 17,248 downwards.
ACCGCACCGGCTGTGTTCCTCCAAAGGACATCGACGTCATCATGGTAGCCCCTAAGGGCTCCGGCGCAACCGTCCGTTCACTCTATCTCGAGGGACGCGGCATCAATTCATCATACGCAGTATATCAGGACGTATCCGGCAAGGCAATGCAGAACACCATCGCCCTCGGCATCGGCATCGGTTCCGGCTACCTCTTCGAGACCACTTTCCAGCGCGAGGCCACTTCAGACCTCACAGGCGAGCGCGGCTCACTTATGGGTGCCATCCAGGGCCTTCTTTCAGCCCAGTACGAAGTTCTCCGCGAGAACGGACACTCTCCAAGCGAAGCATTCAACGAGACCGTAGAGGAGCTCACACAGTCCCTTATGCCTCTCTTCGCAGCCAAGGGTATGGACTGGATGTACGCAAACTGCTCTACGACTGCCCAGCGCGGCGCCCTCGACTGGATGGGTCCTTTCCACGATGCCATCAAGCCTGTAGTCCAGAAGCTCTATGCAAGCGTCAAGTGCGGCAACGAGGCTCAGATCTCCATCGACGCGAACAGCAAGCCTGACTATCGTGAAGGCCTCGAGAAAGAGCTCAAGGCTCTCCGTGAAAGCGAAATGTGGCGCACTGCAGTCACAGTACGCGCACTCCGTCCAGAAAACGCAAAGAAATAATAATGAACACACTTTTCGATAAAATATGGGATTCACACGTGGTGTCCAATGTCGAGGACGGGCCTCAGCAGCTCTACATCGACAGGCTCTACTGCCACGAAGTGACTTCTCCACAAGCATTTGACGGCCTTCGCGAGAGGGGAATCAAATGTCTGCGCCCGGACCGCATATTCTGTATGCCAGACCACAACACGCCTACGCACGACCAGGACAAGCCTATCGCCGATCCCGTGTCAAAGGCACAGGTGGACGCTCTTGAGCGCAATGCAAAGGAATTCGGCCTGACCCATTACGGGATGATGGACAAGAACAACGGCATCATTCACGTGGTCGGCCCCGAGAAAGGTCTTTCCCTGCCGGGAATGACAATAGTGTGCGGAGACTCTCATACCTCCACACACGGCGCCATGGGCGCGGTCGCCTTCGGCATAGGCACTTCAGAGGTCGAGATGGTGCTCGCATCGCAGTGCATCCTTCAGCAGAAGCCGAAGTCGATGAGCATCCGCGTGGAAGGCAAGCTCGGAAGGGGAGTGACGGCAAAGGACCTTGCACTCTTCATCATGATGAAGCTCACGACAAGCGGCGCAACCGGTTATTTTGTCGAATACAGAGGATCCGCAGTCCGCTCGCTCTCCATGGAGGGACGCCTGACTCTCTGCAACCTCACCATCGAAATGGGCGCCCGCGGCGGCTTCATTGCTCCCGACGAGACGACATTCAACTATCTCAAGGGACGCGAATACGCCCCGAAGGGTGCAGAGTGGGACAAGGCGGTCGCATATTGGAAGACGCTTTCAAGCGACAAGGACGCAGTCTTTGACCGCGAGGTGGTATTCAACGCCGCCGAGGTACAGCCTATGATCACCTATGGCACGAACCCGGGAATGGGCATGCCTATCGGTGGAAAGATCCCTTCAGGCACCAACAAGAAGGCTCTTGCATATATGGGTCTCGCCAACGGCGACCGTCTGCTCGGACACAAGGTCGACTATGTCTTCCTCGGCGCCTGCACAAACGGCCGCATCGAGGACTTCCGTGCCTTCGCCTCGATCGTGAAAGGCAGGAAGAAGTCCGAAGACGTCACAGCCTGGCTCGTACCGGGCTCCTGGGCTGTCAAGAAGCAGATCGAGGACGAAGGTCTCGACAAGGTTCTTGAAGAGGGCGGATTCGAGATCCGCCAGCCGGGCTGCTCTGCCTGCCTCGCGATGAACGATGACAAGATCCCTGCAGGGAAATATGCAGTAAGTACAAGCAACCGCAACTTCGAAGGCCGCCAGGGTCCCGGTTCGAGGACCTTCCTGGCCAGCCCTCTCACCGCTGCGGCCGCCGCAGTGACAGGAGTTGTAACCGACCCGAGAGAATTGCTATGAAACAGAAATTCGACATAATAGAGAGCACCTGCGTGCCTATTCCGGTAGAGAACATCGATACCGACCAGATAATACCGGCACGCTTCCTCAAGGCCACCACGAAGGACGAGAAGTTCTTCGGGGACAACCTCTTCAGGGACTGGCGTTTCGACGAGAACGGCAATCCGCGTCCGGCGTTCCCTCTTAACGACGAACGCTTCAGCGGAGAGATACTCGTGGCAGGAAAGAACTTCGGCTCAGGCTCAAGCCGCGAGCACGCCGCGTGGGCCATCGCCGGTTATGGTTTCAGGGTAGTGATATCAAGCTTCTTCGCAGACATCCACAAGAACAACGAACTCAACAATTTCGTGCTTCCTGTAGTCGTCAGCGAAGTGTTCCTTGCCGAACTGTTCGCAAACATCTGCGACAACCCCGCGATGAAGGTAAAGGTTGACGTGCCGAACCAGACCGTCACCAACCTGATGTCGGGACGCAGCGAGCATTTCGAACTCAACGGATACAAGAAATACTGTCTGATGAACGCATTGGACGATATCGACTATCTGCTCAGCAACAAGGACAAGATCGAAGAATACGAAAGAAACCGTCAATAATATGGTCAATTCATTCGAAATAATGGACACCACCCTGCGTGACGGGGAACAGACCGCGGGCGTCAGTTTCAACGTCAGCGAGAAACTCGCGATTGCGGGACTGCTGCTTGACGAACTCCACGTCGACCGCATCGAAGTGGCCTCCACGCGCGTTTCCAAGGGTGAATCCGAAGCTTTCGGACGCATCTGCGAATGGGCTGCGGGCAAAGGCTGTCTCGACAAGGTCGAGGCGCTCGGTTTCGTCGATGACGGGCTGTCGGTGGATTGGATAGCCGACGGCGGCGGCAAGGTGATAAACATCCTTGCCAAAGGCTCGCTGAGGCATCTTACCAAGCAGCTCCGCAAGACTCCGCAGGAACACATCGCAGACATCTCGCGTGTCCTTGACAAGGCGCAGGCGAGGGGACTCAGCGCCAACATCTACCTCGAGGACTGGTCAAACGGAATCGCGAATTCCCAGGACTATGTCTTCCAGCTGATCGAGGCCCTGAAGGAACTCCCGATCAAGCGTTTCATGCTGCCTGACACCCTCGGCGTGCAGAACCCGTGGTCAGCATACGGGCAGTGTCTCAAGATGCGCGAATGCTTCCCTGACCTTCATTTCGATTATCACGGCCATAACGACTACGCAATGGCCGTAGCCAATACGCTTGCCGCCGTCAAGGCGGGCTTCAACGGCGTCCACACTACTGTGAACGGCCTTGGAGAGCGTTGCGGCAACGCCTCGATCGCCGCTGTGGTTGCAGCGCTGCACGATCAGGCGGGAATACAGACAAATATAGACGAGAGCCGTCTGACCCGCGTCTGCAAGTATGTCGAGAGCATTTCCGGCATACGCATACCATCAAACGAACCGGTCATCGGAGAGAACGTCTTCACGCAGAGCAGCGGCATACACGCCGACGGCGACAGCAAGGACAATCTCTACGCCAACGCGCTGCTTCCGCAGCGTTTCGGACGCGAGCGCACCTACGCGCTCGGAAAGATGAGCGGCAAGGCGAACATTATCAAAAACCTGGATAAGTTGGGCATCAGCCTCACCCCGGAGCAGGTAAAGTTAGTTACGCAAAGGGTTGTGGAATTGGGCGACAAGAAGGAAGCGCTCGCTGCAGAAGACCTTCCTTTCATAGTCGCGGACGTCTTGAAGAGCGGCCACGTAGAGGCCCCGGACAGCATTCACGTGCTGAACTACTCTCTTCAGCTGTCTCACGGGATGAGGCCTGTTGCCATGGTCAAGGTGAGCATTGCAGGCAAGGAGTATGAGGATTCCGCCATCGGTGACGGCCAGTACAACGCCTTCATGAACGCGCTCTGGAAAATCTACGACAAGCTCGGCAAAAAGCACCCTGTCCTCACTGATTATCAGGTCACCATCCCTCCGGGAGGGAAGACCGACGCCCTCGTAGCCACCACCATTTTCTGGAACAGCGACGGCTACGAATTCAAGACGCGCGGTATCGACTCCGACCAGACTGAGGCCGCCATCAAGGCCACCGTCAAAATGTTGAACATCATTGAGAATCTGAACATATGAGATTGAAGATAGCCAAGTTACCGGGAGACGGCATAGGCCCGGAAGTGGTTGAACAGGCCGTAAAGGTTGTGGACGCAGTCTGCAAGCGTTTCGGCCACGAAGTGGAGTACACCTTCGCCAAGGTGGGCGCCTGCGCGATAGATGAATTCGGCAAGGCATATCCGGAATCCACCCATAAGATCTGCATGGAGAGCGACGCTGTGCTCTTCGGCGCGGTGGGTGACCCGAAATATGACAATGACCCGACCGCGAAGGAACGTCCAGAGACCGGACTTCTCGCGATGCGCAAGCAGCTCGGTCTGTATGCCAACCTCCGTCCGGTGGAGACTTACAGCTCTCTCGTCCACAAGAGCCCTCTCAAGGAGGAACTCGTGGACGGCGCCGACTTCCTCTGCGTACGCGAACTGACAGGAGGAATGTATTTCGGCGAGAAGGGCCGCCGCGACGACGGCGACACCGCTTTCGACACCAACCTTTATCACAGGTATGAGATCGAGCGCATCCTCAAGCTTGCGTACGAGTATGCGATGCGCCGCAGCAAACACCTCACTATCGTCGACAAGGCCAACGTGCTGGAGTCATCACGCCTCTGGCGCCAGATAGGTCAGGAGATGGCTCCGAAGTACCCGGAAGTCACCACCGACTATATGTACGTGGACAATGCAGCGATGAAGCTCATCACAGGTCCGAAGTTCTTCGACGTCCTCGTGACCGAAAACACCTTCGGCGACATCCTCACCGACGAGGCAAGCTGCATCTCAGGCTCCATGGGCCTGCTCGCAAGCGCGTCCATTGGTGAGCATACCGGCGTCTTCGAGCCTATACACGGCTCTTATCCGCAGGCGGCGGGAAAGAATATCGCCAACCCTCTCGCGACCATCCTTTCGGCCGCAATGATGTTTGAATACGCCTTCGGACTTATGGAAGAGGGCAGGGTCATCCGCGACGCAGTCACCGCCTCCATCGGGGCCGGCTACACTACAGAAGACCTCGGAGGTTCCCGAAGCACCTCTGAAGTGGGCGACTGGGTGGCAAACTTTATCGCAAGGTAGGTAATGAAAATTTTCAATGACGCCCTCGTGGCTGAAGCCTGCAGGGAATGCAGCGTTGCTGACCTTTCCAATGCAACCATAGGTGAAGTCCTTCTCGTGGCGCAATACCTCGAGAAGAAAACCGGCATACCGTTCATCCGTATGGACCAGGGCTCTCCAGGCCTTCCCATCAACAAGTACGGCGTAGAAGCGGAAAAGAAGGCCCTCGATTCGGGAATCGGCTCCCAGTATCCTGCCGCGGCAGGCGTTCCGGAACTCAAGGACGCCGCATCGCGCTTCATAAAGGCATTCATCGACGTGGATGTAACTCCGCGTTCCTGCGTGCCAACGACCGGTTCGGTAGCGGCTTCTTTCGGCTCCTTCATAGCCTGCACCCAGCGCATACCGGGCAAGGACAAGGTTCTTTTCATAGACCCCGGATTCCCGATCCAGAAATCACAGCTGAGAATACTTGGAATCGAGTGGAAGATGTTCGACATCTATCCTTACCGCGGAGCCGGCAGGCTCGGCCCGAAGCTGGAAGAGGAACTGAAGGACGGCGACGTTGCCGCCATCATATATTCCAACCCCAACAATCCATGCTGGACCTGTCTGGAAGAGGATGAGCTGGAGGTGATAGGCAAACTGGCCACGAAGTACGACGTCGTCGTGATGGAAGACCTTGCATACTTCTGCATGGACTACCGCCGCGACCTCAGCCATCCTTTCGAGGCTCCATATCTTCCTACCGTGGCAAGGTATACCGACAACTACATCCTTATGCTGTCGGCATCCAAGATATTCAGTTACGCAGGCCAGCGCATAGCGCTCTGCTGTATAAGCGACAAGCTGTATGACAAGCAGTATCCGGCACTTGCAGAGAGATATCACGATGCCGGCGTATTCGGCGTGACACTCACTGCATCAATCCTTTATATGATTACCAGCGGCTGCACCGCCACCACCCAGTACGGATATGCGGAAATGCTGAACCTTTCTTGCGAAGGAATCATTAACTTTGTGGACGATACGCGCGAGTACGAGCGGCGCGCGCACAGGATGAAGGAAATCTTCTGCAGGCACGGCTTTGACATCGTGTACGACAGGGATGTCACCGACAGGGTCGGCGACGGTTTCTTCTTCACCCTCGGATATGAAGGGCTCACGGGCGAGGAGCTCGTGGTGGAACTTATGCATTATGGCGTCAGCAGCATCTGCCTGAGCACCACCGGAAGTTTGAAGAATGGCGTACGCGCTTGCGTAAGCCGTATGCGTGAAGAATTGTACGATGTCCTCGAGGAGCGCATGGCCGCTTTCGAGGCTGATCATAAGAAATAGTATGGCAAACAAATTACATCAGGGAACACTCTGCGTCCAGGCGGGCTACCAGGCAAAGAACGGCGAGCCGCGCCAGATGCCGATCTACCAGAGCACAACTTTCAAATACGACTCCTCCGAGGAGATGACCAAGCTGTTCGACCTCGAGTCCAACGGATATTTCTACACCCGTCTGCAGAACCCGACGAACGATATGGTCGCATCCCGCATCGCCGCCCTTGAAGGCGGTGTGGCAGGTATGCTCACATCCTCCGGCCAGGCGGCCAACTTCTTCGCCTGCTTCAACATCTGCGAGGCCGGCAGCCATATGATCAGCGTCGCAGGCATCTACGGCGGCACTTTCAATCTGTTCAACGCCACCTTCAGGAAGATGGGCATCGACGTCACTTTCATCGACCAGAGCGCATCCGACGAAGAACTTGAGGCAGCATTCAAGCCGAACACCAAGCTCGTGTTCGGCGAGACCCTCTCCAATCCGGGCGTACGCGTATTCGACATCGAACGCTTCGCAAAGGCGGCCCACGCCCACGGCGTGCCTCTTATCGTGGACAACACGTTCCCGACCCCTATCTTCTGCCGTCCGTTCGAATGGGGCGCCGACATCGTCACCCATTCCACAACGAAATATATGGACGGACAGGGCGTACAGGTCGGCGGCGCCATAATCGACAGCGGCAACTTCGACTGGGACGCCCACGCCGACAAGTTCCCGGGCCTCACGACCCCCGACCCGACTTACCACGGAATCACATATACGAAGAAATTCGGCAAGCTTGCCTACATCACCAAGGCCACAAGCCAGCTTATGCGCGACTTCGGCTGTATCCAGAGCCCTCAGAACGCATTCTACCTGGGCCTTGGCCTCCAGACCCTCGACGTGCGCGTAAGACGCCACAACAGCAGCGCCCTCAAGATCGCGAAGTGGCTCGAGCAGCAGCCAGAGGTCAAGTGGGTGAACTTCCCTGAACTCGAAAGCAGCGCAGAGCACGAGCTCCAGCAGAAATACCTTCCGGACGGCACCTGCGGCGTGATGGCGTTCTGCCTGAACGGCGACAAGGAGTTCGTGGGCCGTTTCATGAACCACCTCAAGCTCGCCACCATCGAGACCCACGTAGCCGACTGCTACACCTGCATCCTTCACCCGGCGATGCACACACACCGTCAGCTCAACGACGACGAGCTCCGCGCAGGCGGCATCGACCCTTCACAGCTCCGTTTCAGCGTAGGTCTCGAAGATCCGGATGACATTATCGAAGATATCAAGCAAGCGCTCCAGGCGGCAAAATAATCATGTTGCAGCGACACGAAATACACATCAGGCAGCCGTTCTTCTTTGAAGCAGGCGGCAGACTGGACGAAATGACTCTGGTCTATCACTCCTCTCCACGCGAATACAGACCGGGGGAGAAGGTCGTGTGGATATGCCACGCACTCACAGGCAATTCCAATCCCGAGGACTGGTGGCCTACCATGGTGGGAAAGGGACAGCTGTTCGACCCGGACGAGGTGTATGTAGTCTGCAGCAGCATGTTGTGCTCGCCATACGGCAAATGCGGTCCGGCGACCATCAATCCGGCTACGGGTAAGCCATATTTCCTCGATTTCCCGAGGACCAGCGTCCGTGACATAGTCAATGCGAACATCCTTGTGCGCAAGCACCTTGGGATAGAGAAGATCGACCTTATGCTCGGTCCTTCCATCGGTGGTTTCCAGACTCTGGAATGGGTCATAATGGAGCCGGAGGTTGTGTCACAGGCAGTGTTCCTGGCAACTGCGGTACGCGGGACGCCTTATATGACCGCATTCAACGAGTCGCAGCGCATGGCCCTCCTTGCCGACCCGACATTCAAGGAAGCCAAGGACATCCACGGAGGCGAACTCGGCCTCAAGTGCGCGCGCTCCATAGCCCTCATCTCTTACAGAACCTTCGAGGGTTACAACTTCACCCAGCAGGAGAACGATGACGACACCCTGTTCGCAGACAGGGCCGCATCCTACCAGCGCTACCAGGGCCAGAAGCTCGTGAACCGCAATTTCGACGCATACAGCTACTGGTATCTCACATATTCGCTTGACTCACAGAATGTCGGCCGCGGACGCGGCGGCATTACAAAAGCGCTCGAAAGGGTGCAGGCCAAGTGCACGGTCATCAGCATCACGTCCGACCAGCTGTTCCCTCCGAAACAGCTCCGGGACACTGCCGAGACCATCAAGCAGGCCAAATATTACGAAATCAACTCAATGTTCGGTCACGACGGGTTCCTTCTCGAGAATGACCAGTTGGCAACAATACTTAAACCGTTGATCCAATAGAAGTTATGATACGCAAGATATCTATTGCGGATATTACCATCCGACGTTCTTCCAGGTTTTCCGAAGAAGCCCTTCCGTTCCGTATCGGCATCGAGATGGCCAAGCACCTTGACCAGCTTGGTGTGAGCGCGATCGAGGTCGGTCCCGTAGGAAGAGGACGTTTCGACTACCTGCTCGTCAAGTCGCTGGCAAGCACCGTTCAGAAGGCGGCCCTCGTTGTTCCGGTTGACCTGCTGGATGCCGAAAGTCCCGCCAAGACGTGGGATGCGGTCAAAGAGGCAAAGCATCCGAGACTTCAGGTATACGCACCGATCAGTACCGTTCAGATGGAATATTTCTGTCACAAAAAGGCGTCCGCAGTCCTTGACTGCATCAGGGAGAGGGTGGCCGCCAGTGCTGCGCTCTGCCCGGAAGTGGAGTTTACCGCAGGTGATTTCACCAGGAGTGACCCGGAATTCGCCGAGCAGACCGTGCAGGCCGCAGTGGAGGCTGGCGCAACCATAGTCACCATCTGCGATGCGGCAGGCGATATGCTTCCGGATGAATTCTACGCCGCAGTCAAGCGTATCAAGGACATCCTCCCGGACGGCATCAGACTCGGGGTATTCTGCTCCAACAAGCTCTTCCTCGCCGACGCCTGCGCCGTTGCAGCCGTGAGGGCCGGCGCTGATGAGATCAAGACTTATGCGATGGGGGGCCACGCCGCCTCTCTGGAGCATTTCCCGCTTATCCTTCACGCCAAGTCCGAACTCTGCGGAGGCGACGCAGACCTGCGTATGACGGAGCTCCAGCATGCTGTGTATGCCATAAGGCAACTCTGCGAGGATGCCAGGTCCAGGACCTGCTCCGGCTCTCTCGCCAAGGTGGAGACTGTAGAGAATACGGCGGAAGATGAGGAAATCATCCCTGAGACCTACCGTCTGGACAGCTATCTCATCAATTCCGGCAATGTGATCACGTCCACCTGCCATCTCCGCCTGCAGAAAGGCAAGGAGATGCTGGAAAGCGTATGCGTGGGCAACGGCCCGGTGGACGCTTCATTCCAGGCAGTCGAGAAACTGCTCGGCAGAAGCTACGAACTCGACGACTTCAAGATACGTTCGGTAACGGAAGGCCGCGAAGCGATGGGCGAGACAGAGGTGCTGCTCCGTTACGACGGCAAGATATATTCCGGCAAGGGCGTTTCCACCGACATCGTGGGATCCAGCATCCTTGCCTACATCAACGCGGCCAATAAAATAGCATACGAGGAGGAACAGGCTTGAGACTTTCTTTTTCAACACGCGGCTGGACTGACCTCAGCTGGAACGAGATACTTGACAGCGCATCCGAGATGCGCTTTTCCGGCGTGGAAGTCTACAATGCTTTCAAGACACCCGAACTTATGGAGAAGGGTGGACCTTTCTGCAGGCGCGACATCATGTCAACGGCCCGTGACCTGAAGGAGAAGAAGCTCACCATACCCTGCTTCGACAGCCCTAACGACATATCCAGCGACAGCAAGGCGATGCTTGACGATATGACCCGCCTGATCAGGCTGGCCGCCGACATGCGTTCGCCTTACGTATGCGCTTTTGCCAAAGAGAATAATGCTGAAACTATAAACCGCAACTTGAATGCGCTGATCCCTGCAGCAAAGGAAGCAGGGATCACCATTCTTGTCAAAACCAGCGGCATCTATGCCGACACCGCGCTCCTGCGCCAGCTGATGGACGATTTCGCCTGCGACCAGCTTGCCGTGGTATGGGACGTGCATCATCCGTACCGTGACAAGGGCGAGAGCCCTGCACAGTCAATCAAGAATCTCGGCGCCTACGTCAGGCACGTGCATATGCGCGACAGCGACGACAACGGCAGCTACGTTCTGATCGGAGAGGGCACTTTCCCGGTCGCCGAGCTGATGGAAGCGCTCCGCTCCATAGACTATGACGGATTCATCTCCCTTGAATGGAAGCCTGAATATCACGACGGGATGGCCGGCCGCGACATTATCCTGCCGTTCTTCGTCAACTATATGGAACGCTTTGAACGGAGCGCCGGCCGCCGCGGAGACAAGCTCTATCCGAACCACGACGGCAGCGGATACTATGTCTGGAAGAAGGACGAGCTGATAGACCTCACATTCTCACGCGTGCTTGACAGGATGGTGGAGGAGTTCCCCGACCAGTACTGCTTCAAATACACAACCCTCGATTACACCCGCACATATTCCGAGTTCCGCGATGATGTGGACAATTTCGCCCGCGCGCTGGTGTCGCTCGGCGTCAGACCGGGCAGCAAGGTGTCCGTATGGTGCACCAACATCCCGGCCTGGTACATTACCTTCTGGGCGACAGTCAAGATCGGCGCCGTGCTTGTGACTGTCAACACCGCATACAAGTCTCACGAGGCCGAATACCTCCTGCGCCAGTCCGACACCCACACGCTGGTGATGATCGAGAGCAGCCTCGATTCGAACTATAAGAAAATCATCAACGAACTCTGCCCGGAGATAAAAAAGAGCGTGGCAGGGGAGCCTCTGCACTGCAAGAGACTGCCTTTCCTGCGCAACGTCATCACTGTCGGATTCAAGCAGAAGGGCTGCCTCACCTTTGATGAGGCGATGGCCCGCAAGAGCCTTGTCCCGCGCATGGTGATCGATGATATGGCCGCAGGCGTGCGGCCGGATGACGTCTGCAACATGCAGTACACTTCCGGAACCACCGGTTTCCCGAAGGGCGTGATGCTCACGCACTACAACGTCGTCAACAACGGCAAGTGCATCGGTGACAGGATGGGACTCTCAACCGCTGACAGGATGATGATCCAGGTGCCGATGTTCCACTGCTTCGGAATGGTGCTCTCGATGACTTCATCGATGACGCACGGCGCCACGATGTGCCCTATGCCGTATTTCTCCGCGAAATCGTCGCTCGCCTGCATAAACCAGGAGAAGATCACCTGTTTCAACGGAGTGCCTACGATGTTCATCGCGATGTTCAACCACGCGGATTACAGCAAGACCGACTTCTCATATATGCGTACGGGCATAATGGCAGGCTCCGGATGCCCTCCGGAACTCATGCGCAGGGCCGCGCAGCCGGATGAAATGAATATGCGGGGCATCGTAAGCGTCTACGGCCAGACCGAGTCCGCACCGGGCAGCACGATGTCAGCCTGGACCGACACGCTCGACATACGTTGCGATACCGTCGGCTACCCGTTCCCGCACGTGCAGTGCAAGGTCATCAATCCGGAGACCGGCGAGCCGGTCGGAACCGGAGAGAACGGAGAGTTCTGCTCGAAGGGCTATAACACGATGAAGGGCTATTACAAGATGCCCGACGCCACACACCAGACCATAGACAGCGATGGCTGGCTGCATTCCGGCGACCTCGCCTGTGTCGACGAGAACGGCTGCTACCACATCACGGGCCGTCTCAAGGATATGATCATCCGTGGTGGCGAAAACATTTATCCTAAAGAAATCGAAGAGTTCATCTATACGCACCCGAAAGTCAAGGACGTGCAGGTCATCGGCGTGCCGGACAAGAAGTACGGCGAAGAGGCGATGGCGTGCATCATCCTCAAGGAAGGGGAGACTATGACGGAACCCGAGATGCGCGATTACATCACGGGGCGTCTTGCAAGGCACAAGGTGCCGAAGTACATCACCTTCGTGGAGGGTTTCCCGATGAACGCCGCAGGCAAGATCCTGAAATACAAGATGAGAGAACAGGCCGTCAGGGACCTGGGACTGGAGAGTTAGTTATGTCAAAGAAATTAGTCACACTCGACGGCAATGAGGCCGCTTCAAACGTCGCTTACGAATTTACCGAAGTCGCAGCAATCTATCCTATAACGCCTTCTTCGCCTATGGCGGAGCATACCGACGACTGGTCGGCGAAAGGCCGCACCAACATGTTCGGCCAGACCGTGACCATCACTGAAATGCAGTCGGAGGCCGGCGCTATCGCCGCCGTTCACGGCGCGGCTCAGACCGGATCGCTGGCTACCAGCTACACATCCAGCCAGGGACTTATGCTTATGATTCCCGTGCTTCACCGCATAGCCGGAGAGAGGCTGCCGGTAGTGCTTCACGTAGCGGCACGTACGGTCGGAACCCACGCGATGAGCATATTCGGAGACCATTCCGACGTCATGTGCTGCCGCAACACCGGCTTCGCGCAGCTGTGCTCCGGCAGCGTGCAGGAAGTGATAGACCTCGCGGGCGTAGCCCATCTGTCAGCGATAAAGGGCCGCACCCCGTTCATGCATTTCTTCGACGGATTCCGTACCTCGCACGAGATCAGCACGGTCGAAATGATCGATTTCGACAAGCTGCACGCCCTGGTTGACAAGGACGCGCTTGCCGCTTTCCGCAATCGCGCGCTCAACCCGGAACATCCCCTTATGAGAAGCACCGTCCAGAATCCGGACGTATTCTTCCAGGCACGCGAGGCCTGCAACCCATATTATGACGCTTTGCCTGGCATAGTCGAGAACTATCTCCAGGAAATCAACAGGATCACGGGACGTGACTACCACCTGTTCAACTATTACGGCGCAGCCGACGCAACCGACGTGGTCGTTGCGATGGGCAGCGTTTCCGGTGCCATCCGCGAGGCTGTCGACTCGCTGAACGCCGCAGGACGCAAGACAGGCTTCCTCCAGGTTCACCTTTACCGCCCGTTCAGCGCGGATCACCTTTTCAAGGCCCTTCCCGAGTCCGTGGAGCGCGTTGCAGTGCTTGACAGGTGCAAGGAGCCGGGAAGCGCGGGAGAGCCTCTCTACGAGGATTTCTGCGCTGCACTCAGCCGCAGCGGCAGGAAGATCTCCGTTGTCGGAGGACGCTACGGCCTCTCTTCAAAGGACACCGACCCCGGACAGATACTCGCTGTATTCGGCAACCTCGCTGCCGCGAAGCCGCGCAACGGCTTCACCATCGGCATCGTAGATGACGTCACGGGACTTTCACTGACATCACTGCCATATGAGAATGCGGCCGAAGGATTCAGCTGCAAGTTCTGGGGACTCGGCGGCGACGGAACCGTCGGCGCCAACAAGAACACCGTGCACATCGTGGCGGAAACCGCCGGGATGTACGGCCAGGCATACTTCGAGTATGACGCGAAGAAGTCGTTCGGAGTCACGAAATCCCACCTTCGCTTCGGCGACAGGCCGGTTGAGAGCTCCTATTACGTGAAGCGCGCCGACTTCGTTGCCTGCCACAACCAGAGTTATATCGGTCAGTACGACATAGTTTCAGAACTTAAGGAAGGCGGCAAGTTCCTGCTGAACTGCAACAGGAACGGAGCCGAACTCGAGGCCTGGCTGCCTGCTTCAGTGAAGAAGACGCTGGCCCTCAAGAAGGCGCGCCTGTTCGTCATAGACGCCACCGCAATCGCGCAGAGGCTGGGCCTCGGCAGTCACACCAACACCGTGCTGCAGGCCGCATTCTTCGCAGTCGCGGGCCTCATCAGCAAGGATGAGGCGCTGGAGGCCATGAAGGACGCCGCACGCAAGACATATTTCAAGAAGGGCGACGAAGTGGTCGCCAAGAACGTAAGCGCAATCGAGGCGGGCGCCGCCGAGGTTGTCGAGGTTCCGGTTCCGGCATCCTGGGCTTCGCTCGATGTCGAGCCAGCCGCGGACGAATCCGCCCTTCCTGCCGCCGTGCGCAATATCCTAAACCCTATCAACCGCCAGAAGGGCGATGACCTTCCTGTCAGCGCCTTCGTCGGAAACGTTGACGGTTGCATAGAACTTGGACTTACGGCCTACGAGAAACGCGGCATCGCGGTGCGTGTGCCATCCTGGAAAACAGACAAATGTATCCAGTGCAACAAGTGCTCGCTCGTCTGCCCTCACGCCGCGATACGCCCGTATCTGCTTGACGATGCCGAGAAGGCAGGAGCGCCTGCCGGGTTCGCCACGATTCCGGCGAACGGCAAGAGCGCTGCCGGTCTGCACTTCGCGCTGACCGTATCGGAATTCGACTGCACGGGCTGCGGCAGCTGCTCTGAAAGCTGCCCTGCAGGAGCATTGGAAATGGTTCCCGCCACTCTTTCAGAAGAAGGGAAGGCAGTGTTCGGATATGGCCTGGGCCTGTCGGACAAGGGCGACCTGTTCGAGCCGTACACCATCAAGGGCAGCCAGTTCCGCAAGCCTCTGCTTGAATTCTCCGCCGCCTGCGCCGGCTGCGGAGAGACCCCGTACGCAAAACTTCTCACCCAACTTTTCGGCACACGCGCCTTCTGGGCAAACGCCACCGGCTGCTCACAGGCCTGGGGCGCTGCAATGCCGGGTATTCCTTATACCGTGGATTCACGCGGCTTCGGCCCGGCGTGGACCAACAGCCTTTTCGAGAACAACGCGGAATTGTGCCTCGGTATGTTCCTCTCCGTAAAGCAAAGGAGGGAACTGGCGAAGATGAAGGTCTCCGCACTTTATGAGACATCCTCCGGCGCCGTCAAGGACGCATGCGCCGGCTGGCTTGACGCCTTCGATTCATTCGACGCATCCCGCAAGGCATCCGATGCGCTTATCTCCGCATTGTCCGCCGACAGCTCCGCCGCAGGTGCCGAGATACTCGCGATGAAGGATATGCTCGCCAAGAAGACGTTCTGGATGTTCGGCGGCGACGGATGGGCCTATGACATAGGTTTCGGCGGTCTCGACCACGTGATTTCGACAGGGGAGAACGTGAATGTATTCATCGTGGATACCGAGATGTACTCCAACACCGGCGGCCAGTCCTCAAAGGCGACTCCGCTCGGCGCTGTAGCCAAATTCGCCTCTTCCGGCAAGAAGAGCAAGAAGAAGGATATCGGCTCGATATTAATGACTTACGGTAACGTATATGTAGCGCAGGTTGCGATGGGCGCCAACCCGGCCCAGCTCGTAAAAGCCATCAAGGAAGCAGAGGAATACGACGGTCCATCAGTGATCATCGCCTACACGCCTTGCTCATCCCACGGCATCTGCGCCGGTATGCAGAAAGTCCAGGACGAGATGAAACGTGCCGTCGATGCCGGCTACTGGACCCTTTACCGCTACGACCCTCGTCTCGAGCATCCGTTCCAGCTCGACTCCAAGGCTCCTACGATGCCATACGAAGAATTCCTCGACGGCGAAGTACGTTACAGCTCACTGAAGCGCACCTTCCCTGAAAACGCCGAAAAACTCTTCTCCCAGGCATCTGAAGACGCCGCCAAGCGCTACGATTCCCTGAAAGGGATTTAGAACCATTTGCGCTTTGAATTAACGACTATATGTCAATAATCGAGCCCTTGAGCGCAAAGGAGGATTGCGGCGCCGGATAAAGGGCTCACGTATTGTTCAATTATCCGTTTGGTACCGCCAGAGGCTTATTCTGGTACCAAACGGATATTTAGTAGATCCCGTACCACCAAAGGCCTTATTTGGTACTCAAGGTGCGGTTTCATAAAGCAAAAGTTCAATACATTCTATTCACTTTTTGATTACCATTTTATTATATTTGTCAATGACTGATGATTTCATTGAATATATTTCGGCCCTGGCTACGGCAGTTCTATTCATAAGATAACCGATTGATTAAAACCTGTAGTTTTATAATTGATATGCGAAACAAGATTTTTCTCCTTTTATCTACTGTGATTCAAATTGTATCGTGCAACAGTGCCGGCAATATGTGTAAGGTTATCGGTACTGTTTCAGATTCACTGACGGTTCCTGAAGATGCCAAGGCAATTCTGTATATATATGGAGATGAGACCATTGAAACAGAAACCGCTATCGTGGACGGCTCTTTCGAGTTTACAGTTTCTGCCGACAACACAAAGATGATGGAGATTACATTATCCGGCAATGGACTATCTCCAAAGGAAAACGCATACACAGTTTCCGTTATTCCGGAAAAGGGAAATATATATGTCAATCTCGGAGAAAACACCGTGAAAGGTGGCAAAATCAACGAGTCTTTGAACTCCCTTCAGAATTCATTGATGGCTATTTATTTTAAAGACCAGGATGCAATTATCTCTTCGTATTCCATTGGAGCCTTGGCTACAGCTGACTCGTTGCAACAAGCTCGGGACAACGCAATCATTGCTCTCTGCGAAGATGCATACAGAGAGAATCCTGACAACCTTGTCGGCCTTCAGGCTTTGTCAATGCTCATTTCAACGAAAGGCAACAAGATGTCTGTAGACGAACTGAATAACCTTCTGGAAATGGGAGGAGACATCATCAAACAAGACGAAAGCATTCAGATGATGGCTTCCGATATTTTGGCATCCAGTGTTTTGCAAAGTGTGAACAAAATGCCTGACATTATTGGTAAGGATAAAGACGGGGCGGAACTGAGTCTATATTCACTGATGGACGGGACTTCTGTGAACGGTAACCAGAAGTGCAGTATTTTCGGCAACTACGAGTGCAGTGATTT
>JAUNNZ010000025.1 GCA_030537315.1 Bacteroidia bacterium | reverse complement strand
TAGCACAGCGGTCTGGGGCCTTGATATCTCAAAATCGAAGTGTCAAACTCGAGATTTTATTTCAAATGACAATGATTATTTTGAGATTTCTCCCTTCAGGTTCTTTTCAAGAAGGGCCTTCACTTCATCGTTGTCCGGGTGCCCGCCCATCAGGAAGAACAGCTTGCCCAAAGCGCTCTCGGTGGTGGAGTCGTGACCGGACACAACCCCGGCATCCTTCAGCGCGCGGCCCGTCGCATATATGTCCATATCCACATCTCCGCTCAGGCATTGGGTGATGTTCACCAGGATTTTGCCCATCCCGACAGCTTCGCGGATGATTGACAGGAACCACGGCTTTGAAATGGCGTTCCCCGAGCCGTATGTCTCGATGATGACGGCCCTTGTCCCCGTGCCGAGGAGTATGTCCCTCACTGCCTGCTCGGTGATTCCCGGATGAACTTTCAGGACTGACACTCTGGTGTCCAGTCCGGTATGGATGGCGAGCGGACGGCCGGGGTCGGATGGCCGATGGATCAGAGTTGTGTTGTACCGGATGTTTATGCCCGCCGTCGCGAGTGGAGGGAAGTTCGGAGAGCTGAATGCGTCGAAGCCGGTGGCGTTGACCTTGACGCTCCGGTTGCCGCGCAGCAGTTGGGAATTGAAGCAGATGCAGACTTCAGGGACGAGCGCGCGGCCGTCATCGCCTTTCGCCGTGGCGATCTCCACGGCGGAAATCAGATTTTCCTTGCCGTCGGTGCGCGGCCGGCCTATGGGCAGCTGGCTGCCGGTGAAGATGACGGGCTTGGCGAGATGGTCGAGCATAAAGCTCAGGGCCGAGGCGCTGTATGCCATCGTGTCGGTGCCGTGAAGGATGACGAATCCGTCGTAGCCGTCGTAACGTTCTTTTATAAGTTCCGCAAGAGCCTGCCACAGCGACGGCTCGACGTCGGAAGAATCGATAAGCGGAGTGAAAGTGTAGGAATCCACCGTGACAGCGAATTTGCGGAGTTCGGGAACTTCTTCCATAATCCCGCTGAAGTCGAACGGTTTGAGTGCGCCGTTTTCAGGGTCTTCTTTCATTCCTATGGTGCCTCCCGTGTAGATCAGAAGCACGGATGCGCGGGGCCTTTCCTTAAAGATGCTCATAAGGAGAAAAGTTGTTTTGCGTTATTCGTGGTAGTGGCGGCCACCTCTTCCAGGCTTACGCCTTTCTGTTGCGCCAGAAATGCTGCGATCGCGGGAACGTATGCGCTTTCGTTGCGCTCCCCGCGGTGCGGCACAGGCGTGAGGTACGGCGCATCGGTTTCCAGCAGGATGCGGCTGAGCGGTATGCGCTTGACGTCTTCGGCGATGGATGCCTTCTTGAAGGTGAGCACGCCGCCTATGCCGACATACCAGTCGCCTCCCGTGCGGCAGAGGCGGTCGAACATCTCGGCGCTGCCGCTGAAGGCGTGCAGGTTGCCGCGGAGGTGCAGATGCGCGCAGTCCTTCATTATTTCGAAGAAATCCTCCGTAGCTTCGCGGAGATGGATGTTGACGGGGAGGTCCCACTCGGAAGCCAGTTCCAGCTGGGTGCGGAACGCTTCCTTCTGAAGTTCCCTGGTTTCCGGACGGTAGTGGTATTCGAGGCCGATCTCTCCAACTGCGACTATGCCTTTTGACCGGTATGGCAGCATGGCGTCGATCTCGTCGCGCCAGTTTTCTTCGACCGAACCGGGATACAGGCCCAGCATCGGGAACAACACCCCCGGATGCCTTTCCACAAGGGAAAACATCCTGCCGCGTTCCTTGGAATCGATGTCTGCCTGGAGGAGCCTGGTGACGCCCGCTCCGACGGCACGGGCTATGACCTCGTCTTCGCAGCCGGCGTATGCCTCATCGTAATTGTGGGTATGGGTGTCGACGAATTCCATCATCCCACAAAGTTACTTAAAATTTGTGTTAATGCAGCACCGTTGGAGAAGGTCGATGCTGATGATGCCTTCGCTTTCAAGAAGACCGGCGCAGCGGGAAATGTCGGAATAATCCATACCGGTGACCCTGCAGAGGTCGTCAAAGCTTATTCCGCGGATTTTCTTTATGCTGAGGCCTGTTGTGACCAGGCGTTCCAGCTCACTATCGTCCAGACATTCGGAAAACCTGCCGCGTATTGCGGCGGCAACGTCCATTTTCCTCCTGAGGTTGAAAACGCCCAGCCCGAGCTGGCCCGGCAGGGCGGCGAGGTCGGTTACCGGCTCTGCCGTTTTTTCCCTTATAAGCTGGTTGCAGCCCTGCGAACGCAGGTCGTCGATGCGCCCCGGAAGGGCGAAGACATCACGGCCATAGCTTGAAGCGAGGCGTGCCGTGATCATCCCTCCGCCTTTGATCTTCGACTCGATCAGGATGGTCGCCGCCGACATGCCCGCAATGATGCGGTTCCGTCTGATGAAGTTGATCGCGGAGGGCGTGCTGCCGGGAGGGTAGTCCGTGATCAGGGCCGATCCCGGGGATTCGGCGATTTTCTGCGCCGCGCCGCAGTGCCTGCGGGGATAGACGTCGTCTATGCCGACGGGAAGGACCCCTATCGTCGGCAACCCGCTCTCAAGCGCCTGCAGATGGGCGGTGATGTCGACTCCGAGGGCCATGCCGCTGATTATCACCGGCTTTTTCGGCGCCTGGCCGGCGGCATCCACGATCCTCCGGCACCATTCCTTCCCGTACGGGCTTATGTCGCGGGTGCCGACAATGGCGATGCCGGGGCTGTGGTTGAATATCGCCGATGCCGGCTGCGTGCTGCGCACGTACAGCGCCATCGGCGCATCCGGACAGTCCCGGAGAATCTCGGGATAATCCTCGTCGTATATCGACAGGATCTGATAACCCTCGCCGGTGAGCCTGTCATATTCCTTTTCCGCCGCTTCAAGCGCGGAGCCGTTGATCCGCTCAAGGTATCTGGTATATGGGCCGAACAGTTCCAGCCGTTCCTGGTCAGAGATCAGAAAAACGGCTTCGGCGGAACCGAGCGAGTCGATGAGGTTGTGAGAGAACTTCGGCTCGAAGCCGAAGATCGAGTTGAGCGCCAGCGCGCTGACGCGTGACAGTTTCTTCTGTTCCATAGTTGCGCAAATAACGCGCAACTTATCCGTTTAAAACAGAAAGAAACAGCGGGAAATATAAAGAATCGTAAAAATCTACACGATGAGAAGGGCGTCTCCGTAAGGACCGAACTTGTATCCGTTCTCGAGAGCCGACTCATATGCCTTCATCACCTTGTCGAAACCGCCGAACGCGGCTACGGACATAAGCATCGTCGACTCCGGAAGATGGAAGTTCGATACTATGGCATCCGGAATCGCGAAATCGTAAGGAGGGAAGATGAACTTGTTGGTCCACTGGTCGGTCGCCTTGACTTCGTGGTCTGTCGTGACATAGGTTTCGAGGCCGCGGATAACCGTGACACCCACTGCGCAGATCTTGTGTCCCGAGCGTTTCGTGGAGTTGATTTCATTGGCGGCTTCTTCGGAGATTATCATTCTCTCGCCGTCCATCCTGTGCTTTGAAAGATCCTCTACGTCAACGGTGCGGAAATGGCCGATACCCATGTGAACGGTTATGAAAGTCTTCTCGATATCCTTGAGTATCATTCTGTTGAGGAGCTCGCGGCTGAAATGGAGGCCTGCGGCCGGCGCGGATACGGCACCTTCGTTCTTTGCGAAGATGGTCTGGAATTCCTCCGCATCCCTCTCTGTAGGGACTTCCTTGACCCACTCCGGAACCGGTGTCTGGCCGAGGGCGAAGAGCGCCTGCTTGAACTCATCGTACGGTCCGTCATAGAGGAAACGCAGGGTGCGGCCGCGCGATGTGGTGTTGTCGATCACTTCGGCAACCATACTGTCGTCGTCACCGAAATAGAGTTTGTTGCCTATACGTATCTTGCGGGCGGGATCAACGATCACATCCCACAGACGCTGCTCTCTGTTGAGTTCGCGGAGCAGGAACACCATGATGTCGGCGCCGGTCTTTTCCTTCTTGCCGAAAAGCTTGGCCGGGAAAACCTTGGTGTCGTTGAAGACGAAGCGGTCCCCTTTGCCGAAATATTCGATGATGTCCTTGAATTTGCGATGCTCGATTTCGCCATTGTCCTTGTGAAGGACCATGAGCTTGCATTCGTCTCTCCACTGGATCTTGCCGTCAACTTCCGGCATAAGCTCGGTGGCTATCTGTTCTTTCTTGAGATCGAAATGGAATTGTGAGAGTTTCATAATGTGCCGTATAATGGATATTCCTTTTCTTTACGGCAAAACTCGAGAAAAAGTTTCACACTTTCGCTTCGCGGAAAACTTCCAGTATGGAAGGGAAGGTGTTCTTCAGGAACGGAGGCAGGCTTGACTTGGCCACCCAGGCCGCCTTCGTGATGTCTTCCTCGCGTTGGGGCGTGAGGTCCACAGGATTCGTGTACAGCATATTGTACCAATATGTGTGTTTGAGATGCCATACGCCTCCGCGGAAATAACAGTGGTCGGTGACGCAGATCAGGCTCCCCAGTTCCAGCTGGTCGACGCCCGTTTCCTCCTGAACTTCGCGCAGCGCGGTCGTCGCGACGTCCTCGCCCGCTTCGCGGTGCCCCTTGGGCAGATCCCAAAGCCCGTTCCTGTTGATCAGCAGGAAGTCGCCGCGCCTGTTGGCCACAAGGCCGCCGGCGGCGTCAACCTCCTTGAACTCCGCGCAAAGCCTGCGGTACATCCAGGAAACGTCTTCTGTAGGAATGTATATCCTGTTGAGGGACTCCGACGCCTTGAACATATTTACGAGTGTATGGATGTCAATCTTCTTTCCTATGTGGAATTCAACGGAATTCGGGTCTGCGAGCTGCTGGTCTGACGGCTCGCATATGATGATGCATCGTTTCTCGAAATATATTCTGTGCATTTTTTGTAAGAATGTCTATCTTTGCAACAGATGCAAATGTAACAATTTTACGCGATATGACAGCACATTACTCCAGCAGGCACGGCCAGGTGAGCAAGAGTCCGGAGGAACTTTTCATGGCATTCACGGATATGCGCAACTTCACCCGGATGGCTCCGGAAAAGTACAAGGATGCCATCACCGCCGACTTCGACTTCATCTCGTTCACCGTCAGGGGCTTTACCGTCTCCGTAAGGGTGGATGAGCGCCAGCCGTACCGCCTCATCAGGCTCGGCAGTTCCGAATCCCCCGTGGAGTTCGTCGCAGTCCTGCACTTCGACCCTTCTTTCCTGCCCAATAAAACGGATTTCAGCATTGAAGTCGATGCCAACCTCAATCTGATGATGAAGGCTATGCTTGGCGGAAAGATCCAGGAAGCCCTGGACAAGATGGTTGACACCCTCGTTGACATCTCCGAAGGCAGAATGCCTCAAATGCCGTCCGACATCCTGTAATGGACGCCGCATCAGTTTCCATACGCCTCAATCCTTTCAAGGGCTCGGATGGGCCGCAGGGTACCCCCGTGCCCTGGAGCCCGTATGGACGGATGCTCTCCGAGCGCCCGTCATTCACCCTTGACCCTTTGTTCCATGCCGGCTGCTACTATGTCCAGGACTCGTCGGCAATGTTTGTGGGGCACATCTTCCGCAGGCACCTTGCGCAGTCATCCCATAAGATGAGGGTGCTGGACCTCTGCGCTGCGCCCGGCGGCAAGACCACCGATCTTGCCGCGAGTCTCAGGGAGAGATGCGGTGATGATTTTGAACTGGTGAGCAACGAAGTGATGAAGGCCAGGGTGGGGGTTCTCCGCGACAATGTCGCCCTTTGGGGCGACCCGAACGTCAGGGTCACCAGCGTCGACCCTGCGGCATTTGCCAAACTTCCCGGATATTTCGACGTCATAGTCGCCGACGTGCCCTGCAGCGGCGAAGGGATGTTCCGAAAGGACCCGCGCGCCGAGGCGGAATGGAGCCCGGCGGTGGTCGAACTCTGCGCCGCGCGTCAGAAACGCATCCTTGCCGACGTGTGGCCGGCCCTCAGGCAGGGCGGCATACTGATATACTCGACCTGCACGTACGAGCAGGCGGAGAATGACGACAATCTCGAGTGGGCTGCGGAAGAGCTTGGGGGAGAGATTCTGGAACCTTCGGACGAATTTGCCGGATACGGAGTACGCAGGACTGCCTGCGGCAACCTTCTCAAGGTGGGCGAAGTCCCGGGAGAAGGCCAGTGGGTCGGCGCCATGCGCAAGACGGCGCAGCAGAAGGAGGGGAAGAAGAATGACCTTTCAATCCTGCATCCGTTCACTCCGGAGGGCAATCCGGACCCCGATGCTCCTTTGTGCATAACTTTTGCAAATGAATATCCGCGTGTGGACGTTGACAGGGCGACGGCGCTGAAATATCTTCACCGTGACGCGCTCGTGCTCCGTGACGCTCCACTAGGATATATAGTGATAACTTATCTCGGCCATCCTTTGGGCTTCGCCAAGAACATCGGTTCCCGATGCAACAACCTGCTGCCCAAGTCGCGCCGTATTCTGATGAACGTATGAAAAAGATAATGATGGCATTCGCGATGCTCCTTGCCGCGGCACCGGCATTCGCGCAGAAGACCGCTGAGGAATTCAAGGCACAGTATGAAAGACAGGCCGGCTATGTCGGGACGTCCGGCGTTGGCGTTGAGAACATCCTCAACAAATGGGCTGAAGCCTATCCTGAAGACTGTGACATGCTGGAGGCAAGGTTCTCCTACTGGCTCGGAAAGTCCTTTACCAACGGGACTGTAGTGAAACCCGTTGACAAGTACCTGGGCAACAAGCCGGTCGTGACCTTGAAGGATTCCCTGGGCAATGACGTCAACTATTTCGAGGACCTCATCTTCGTCGATACGCTTTATGCCAAGGCGGACCAGTATATCGGTCAGGCGATATCCATCAAGCCGGACGAACTCAAGTACCGCTTCCAGAAGCTGAATGCACTCCTCTCCTACGAGAAGGACTGTCCTGACCTTACGCTTCTTGAACTTTCGGCCCTGATAGACCGCGATTCGAAATCCAAGCCCGCCTGGACGTATCTTGGCGAGCCCGCGGAACCGAATCTGTTCGTCTCCGCAGTCCAGGAATACTGCAACGCATTCTTCCGCCTGGGAAGTTCTGGCGGCTACGAGGCTTTCAGGAGCATCTCTGAAAAGATGAGCAAGCTGAATCCGAAGAGCACGCTCTTCCTCTCGAACCTGGGTACGTACTGGCTGGTGGCGAAAAACGACAGCAAGAAAGCACTGGGCTATTATAACAAAGTGCTGAAAATCGATCCGAAGGATTATGCCGCAATCAAGAACTGCGTTTTGATGGCGCGCAGGAACAAGGATGTCAAACTTGAGAAGAAATATCTTCCGATGCTGATCGGGGTTACCGAGGATGCGAAGGAGAAGGCTTCCGCCGAGGCAAGGCTCAAGGCTCTTTAGTCAATGTATGCAGAAGGACTCATAGCGGGGCGGCTGCGCTTTCGCGGAAAAATGACGGTGACGGCTGTCGCCGTCTCGTTTTTCGTGATGATAGTCGCAGTGGCTGTCTCCGGAGGCTTCCGCAGGGAAATCCGCGACGCGGTGTCAGCCGCGTGCGGTGACGTGGTCCTGTCTGCTTCTTCTGTCAATTATTACGGTGAAACCGATCCTGTGTCATCCGGTGAGGATGACGTCAGGGCCATACTTGAAAACGAGGGTGTCAGAAGCGTTACACCCGCGGTGTACCGCGCCGGCATAGTGAAGGCGGGCGATGACATATGCGGAGTGCTTGTGAAAGGCGTCCCGACGGCTGATACCGTCGCCCTGGGCGTGAAGATCCCCGTCCGTCTCGCCAAGGCTATGAAACTTGCCGAGGGGGATGATATGCTTACCTATTTCATAGGCGAGAATGTCAAGGTGAGGAAATTCAAGGTGACGGAAATATATGACAATCCTGTCGAGGCGGGAGAGCAGATGGTGGCCTATGCTTCCATCTCTGACATGCGACGTCTGAACGGCTGGTCGGAGGATGAGGCTTCCGTGCTCGAGCTCTCTCTGGACGAGAAGCTCCGCACTCGAGAGGGCATGCGTTCTGTTGCCTTTGATTTTTATGACGATTATGTCGCGCTGTCCACGCCGGACAGATATTCCCAGATTTTCGACTGGCTCGACCTGATCGATTTCAACGTGGTCGCGATCCTGGTGCTGATGACGATAGTGGCAGGTTTCAATATGATCTCCGGACTGCTGATCCTTCTGTTCCAGAATGTCTCGACGATAGGCATCCTGAAGTCCGTAGGCATGACGGACAAGTCGATATCGAAGGTGTTCCTGAACGTTTCCGCCAGACTGGTGGCCTGGGGAATGCTCATCGGCAATGCGGCTGCGCTGCTTTTCTGCGCCTTCCAGGCCGCCACGCATCTGATAAAGCTCAATCCGGAGAACTACTTCGTCTCTTTCGTCCCGGTGAGCGTGAACCTGCCGCTCGTGCTGGCGGCTGATGCAATCGCTTTCGTGGTGATTATGCTGCTTGTGCTGATTCCGACCGTGTTCATCTCGAAGGTGGACCCCGCACTTACGGCAAAGGCCGAATAGAAGTCTAGTCCGGACAGATGCGGCAGAAATTGTTGTAAACGTCTATCACGCTCTCCACGTAATTTATCGTTTCCTGCCCTTTGAAAGGCCCGAACCTCAGCGAGTCGATGAACTCCGCTTCCGGGTCGCTCATCTCCGGAATCAGGTTCACTATGTTCTGCCAATAGCTGACATCGGCCTCCTTGAGCGTGGCGTACTTGATGCAGTCGAGTATGCGGCCTTCCCCGGCATTGTATGCCGCAAGGATGTATTTGTAGTGTTCGGTCCTGTTGTCGCCGTAATTCCTGAACTTCTTTTCAAGGAACTTGAGATATGTCGCGCCCGCTCCGATGTTGGAATCCGGATCGAGAGGGTCTTCCACCCCGAATCTCCTGGCAGTCTCCGGCATCATCTGCATCAGCCCGGATGCGCCTCTGCGCGAAGTGGCCTCGATGTGGAAACGGGATTCCTGATAGATGACTGCGGCAAGCATCTTCCAGTCCCAGCCGATAGAATCCGCATGGGCGCGGATGAGTGAATCGTACGGGCTCAGGCATGGGCGGCGACGGCTTCTGGCTGGACTGTAGACGTGAAGGAACTGCTTGCGCGTGCTCTCGAACCCTTCGGAATTGTGATATCGGTCAATCCATCCGTTGACGTCGTCGATGCGGCCCCGATGGGACATCAGCCATACTGACATGCTGTCAACCGGAATGGACGTGAAGACGCTGTCCCGCTTCAAGGTGTCGATGAACGGCTCGACGACCACGTCTGCCGTTCCGGCGCGCAGGGAGTCGAGCCCGGAGCCTTCCCGCTCCGCAAGCGAAATGTTGATTTTTATGCCGTGGGTGGCGGCGTACCTTTCAAGCAGGTAGTAATTGTATCCGGTGAGGAGCGCCCTCGAGGTGTCGGCGTAATGGCCGAGGTCGATTATGGCGGTGATGTCGCCGTCATACAAAGGGCCCTTGTCCTTTTTCAGGGCAATGGACAACAGGGGAATCAATGTCAATGCAATGGCAGCCCCCAGCGCAGCTAGCGCGTGAGCGTCAGTTTTTTTCATCAGTGTTTGCTGTTGTTATGGCTGTGCGCACGGCCCGGCATGATGTAGAACGGCCAATATACGCCGAGCTTGAGTCCGTCCAAAGCGGACTGCGTGACGATATGGCGGTCAGCGCTGAAATAGTCAGGCCTTGTCATCGGCCAGCCGTTGCCGAAATTCTGATACTTGATGAACAGGGTGACCCTCTGCCACTGCGCGTTCAGGAAGATATCGAAGTATGGACCATTGTTATAGGAGCGTTCCGTCTGGTTGAAGAAGACTCCGGTATTTGGGTTATATGCAGGTGAATTCCATTTCGTGTTCCACCAACCGTTGACGCCGATCTGCAGTTCCATTATGTTCCTCTTCACCCAGAACTGGAAGTAATACTTGAGATTGACGGCAAGGGTAGGTACGGGAACGGCCTCCTGGTTGGATGACGCCTGGTACAGCAGGCGGTTGTCCATATGGAACGGCCCCAGTACGAACTCCTTGCGGAGCGAGGCGGTGAACACGCTTATAGGGTCTGTGGCCTGGGTAGCGATTCCGCTCGAGTTATAGTAGATGTTGTTCCCGAGAAGTGCGTATCCGACTTCCGCCCTCAGTTTCCAGTGCGGAATGTCAAGCACGCCCTGGACCTTGGTGGTGGAAATCTTTTCGAAGTCACGGTCCCAACTGAAATGGTTCGTATGCATATGCTCCTGATAATATGAAGGAGTCTGGAGGTTCGTCTCGAAATGGGCCCCGAGTGTGAGAGGGCTCTTGCGGGCGCGGCGGAACGGATAGAACACCGCCTTTGCGTTGGCTTCCACGTTGAAGTCGCCAAGGAAACTGCCGGCGAAATAGAACCTGCCCTTCGCGTCCCAGAAGAAATTGTTGCGCACCTGACCTTCTACGCCTCCGTAAACATATACGGAGTTCCTGTTCGTCTTCATAGGCATAACGGTGGTGCTGTCGTAGTACTGGAGCAGGAGGTCGCCCACGCCGACGTTGAGCTTCGACACGGCCGCTTCTTCAGACCATGGCTGGAGTTTTATGAATACCTTGTTGTCAAGTTTCATCACCCTCAGGGAGTCGAAACTTGTGGTGGGGCTGTAGTTGAACACGTTGTTGTAGAAGTCGCGCTCAATATCGTCCGAGATGACGTCGTGGTATTCCCTTGTGTAAATTGAGAACTCGCTGCTGTGGCCGATGAACGCGGTGGTGATGTCGCGGTCGAGGCTGTCGGCATTGAATACGAAGGTGGAATCCTTCTTCGCCTTGATCCTGTTGATGAAGTTGAACGGTATGCGGAGCTGCTGGTCGAGATAGACCGTGTGCTTTACGGTCTTCGAATTCGCGTCGCGCAGTATTGTCTTCATGTCGCGCGCGTCCACGATGGTGTCCCGTACCCAGTACTGGTTCTCGATGCCGCCGTTCTCCTGGCGCCTGACAGCGTCACGGATATAACCCAGATGCCCCGTATATTTCTTGCCGAGGTAGTTTGTCTGGAACGCGAACGTGTTGTTTATCGTCTGCTCGTTTTCAAGTATGCCTTCGCCGCCGAAACGGTCGAAGAGGAGGCTGAAATTGAGGGATGGCGTGATGTTCTGGGTGGTGAAGAGGTGGAGGTTGTCGGACTCCTTTGCCTTTGCGCTCAGCAGGGTTCCGTAGTATGCCAGTTCGGTGAACGGTGTCTTGGTGTTGTAGTGCCTGATCGTGCGTGGTGACACGCTCCACGACTCAAGGGCGTCGTAGAAGTCGACGCCTTCGTCGCTCTTGCGCAGGAAGTAATTGTAATACATCGCCGGCGAGCCGGAGACGCCGAGCCAGTTGGCGTTGACGTCCCGACGCTGGAACGGAACGTCATAGAAGTGTGTGTGGTAGCTCGTGTCAGGCTCGTTGATGTCCATTTTCTGGAAGTCCTGGTCAAGAGTCCAGGAAATGACGCGCTTGTACTGCATCGAATCCGGCAGAGCGAAAGTCTCAAGGATGCGCGGGGTATATTCGATGATGCTGTCGCGCACGATCTTCGCCTCCTCCTTTGCCTTCTTGATCGAGTCCATCTGCTTCATCAGGATAGGCAGACGTTGTTCCTGATCATATGCCCTGCGCTCACGAGGGCTGAGAGAATCATACCAGGCCTTGAACCTTGCGATGGAGTCTGCAAGATATGCGGAGTCGCGTATGATTATGCCGGTATCAAGCGCTGATGACACTGCGCCGAGCGTGTCGTTGCCGAAATCCAGCAGGCTGTCGGGAAGGAAATCGTCCTCAAGGTTGCCGATGCGGTGCTGCTTGTATGCGTCGGTGGGGTATATGACGGTGTCGCGGCTTGGAATCGTCGTGAACGAGCAGTACTCGACGGGCTCCCTCGTGAAATTGAGCGAGCCGGCGGTGACTATCGCGAGCACTGCCGCAGGGAACGATATGCGCGACAACATTTTCATTATTAACCTACAAATTTAGTCACTTTTTGATAATACCCCAAAAATCAGTAAATTCGCATTACTATGCAAAGGCTTGAAGAATTATACCTGAAGTGGGCCGGAAAGGCTCCGGAAAACGTTGAGCTGCTGCCTCTGTCAGGCAGCGCCCGCAAGTACTACAGAATGAGCGGGGACGGCCGCGCGGCCATCGGCTGCATCGGAACCAATCCTGCCGAGAACAAGGCGTTCCTGACCATCGCCGCGCAGTTCTGCAGGCAGGGTCTGGGTGCCCCGGAAGTTTACGGTGTGTCGCCGGACGGCATGGCATATATCCAGGAGGACCTGGGTGACGGCCAGCTTTTCGAACTCCTGAAGCCTTGCATCGCCTCCGGCGAATATGGTGAACGCGAGATGGCGTGGCTGCGCCGCACCATGGAAGTGCTGCCGTCGGTACAGTTCAAGGTCGGTGACGGGCTTGACTGGGGCGTCTGTTTCCCGGACCGCGAGTTCAATGAACGTATGGTGAACTTCGACCTGAACTATTTCAAATACGACTTCCTCAAGCTTACCGGTCTTGAATTCAATGAAATCAAGCTCCAGGACGATTTCGACCGGCTCCGCGAAGATTCGCTTGACTTTGAAGGCGATACCTTCATGTACCGCGACTTCCAGGCCCGCAATGTGATGGTCAGGGATGGAGAGCCGCGCTTCATAGACTTCCAGGGCGGCCGTCGCGGACCTGTGCAGTACGATCTCGCGTCATTCCTCTGGAATGCCGGGACGCATTTCTCCGCGGCTATGCGCCGCGAGCTGGAGCTTGTGTATCTGGATGCCCTGCAGGAATACCGCAAGGTCTCCGAGGAAGAGTTCTATCGCAAATACCGGCTCATAACCCTGGTGCGGCTGCTTCAGGAAATGGGCGCATACGGTTTCCGCGGATTGGTTGAGAGGAAACAGCTTTTCATCGACTGTATCCCTACTGCGCTGGGCTGCATACGTGAACTGGTATCGCAGCCTTTCGACAATTACCCGTATTTGACGGAAGTGCTCCGCCGTCTGGCGGACGAATGGGACGGAGGCACCATCCTTCCCGGAATGAAAGTTGACCTGAAATGAAAGCGATGATATTCGCAGCCGGTCTGGGAACCCGGCTGCGCCCTATAACCAACACCATCCCGAAGGCTCTTGTGCCGGTAGGCGGCGTGCCTATGCTTGAGCGCATAATTTTGAAAATGCGCGATGCGGGGATGGATGAATGTGTCGTGAATGCGTACCACTTTGCGGACAAGGTGGTCTCCTTCCTGGAATCAAAGGATTTCGGGATTCCCGTGAAGGTGTCGCTGGAAAGCGGCTCGGAGCCGCTTGAGACCGGAGGCGGCATACGCCACGCAGGAAGCCTGCTGGGTAATGGCCGTTTCCTTGTACATAACGTGGATATCCTCAGTGACCTTGATGTCAAGAGCTTTCTGGCGGCCGACAGGCCGGATTCCCTGGCAACTCTGCTGCTGGTGGACAGGGAGGCTGACAGGTATCTGCTTTTCGATGATGATATGCGTCTGGTGGGCTGGACCAATGCAGTGACCGGAGATGTGAAAAGTCCTTTCCCGGATTTCGATCCGTCCCGTTACCACAGGTATTCTTTCTGCGGCATACATATAGTATCCGATGAGGTTTTCGGGCTGATGGAAGAATGGCCGGAGCGCTTCTCCATCATAGATTTCTACCTGAAATCCGCAGCCGTACGTCCGATTTTCGGAGTTGTGGCCACGGATCTCAAACTTATCGACATAGGCTCTCCTGAAAAACTCGCGGAGGCCGAAGAAAACGTCTTATTGTTCGAATAGGCAGGGCACCGGATCCATCCCGCCTTTTTCGTGCTTGTCCGGAAGACCGAGGAAGGTCTTGACGATCAAAGCGACGAGCAGGACGGATACGCCCAGATACACCCAATATTCCGGTCCGTCGATGAACTCTCTCCAGCTCTCGATATCCTTAGTGGAATCAATGTTGCCCAGAATCAGGGCAAAGGTGTTGTTGGTGAAATGCATCAGCATCGTGAGCTTCAGGGAACCGGTCTTGTAGTAAACCAGACCGAAGAAAGCGCCAAGCATCAGGGCAGGTACCGCCTGCCACGGGTTGGCGTGGATGACGGCGAAGAAGATGGATGAGATGATGATTGCCCACACCGGTTTGGACCCGTTGTGAAGCAGTCCGCGCATGACCATGCCGCGGCAAAGCCATTCCTCGAATATCGGAGCGAATATGCTTACGCACAGGAAATTGATCCATACCGTGCCCTGTGTCATGCTGCTGAGCATATCCTCAAGCCATTCCGGCATTTCAGGCAGAATCGAAGTGATGGCGTCCGAACAGAAGCCCAGGGCAAGCGTGCCGATGACAACCAGAGCCGTGCAGAGGACAGCTCCCTTCGGCTCGAAATTCCTGCTGTCAACCTTGACTCCGCTCTTGTTCATACTGTTGCTCTGGCTTTTGTAGCTGGCGTAGATCATCGCCGGGAGGAACATGATCGGATAGGCCACCAGTATGGACACCTCCCTTGCTGCGGAACCTGCAGCCGCGAATGCCAATGTGATCACGTTGGCGAGCAGTATGCCCGCAATGAACCAGACCAGCAATATGAAGAGGTCTGCAACAGTAGGGATGTAATAAGTGTATCGGTTAAGGAATGTGTAGTTCTTCTTTGTAAGTCTGGCCATTTCAGTTTAGTATAACGGTGAAGGATATACTCCGGTCGCAACAAGTTCGGCGAACTTGGCCACCACGCCCGGACGGTCTTCCTTGTAGGTGACGCCGAACCAGTGGGATGGTGTGGAGAGCACGTCGCACTTCGCGCTGCCGTCCTTGATCATGCAGTCGATTGCGTATGGGATGTAGTATTCTTTCTTGAGTTCCTGTGAGAATGCCTTGAGGAAATCGACGAAGATGCTTTCGCTCTTCGCGAAGTAATCCGGGGTGAAGCACCACATGTTCATTGAGCAGAGGTCCTTGCCCTTGAGGACTACGTGTGCTCCCGTGGCGGAGTTGTCTCCGGACACGACGCCGTCGGCGTCCTTGATGATGTTCAGATGCTCGACGACATCGGTGAGGATGTTGTCGGCGTCGTAGTGGCAGATGCCGCGTGAGACGCCGCCCGACTCGCTGAGGGTGTGGTCAAGCTCGAATCCCACGATTGCATAGGTATCCTTTGTAGACTCGTGTGCGCGGCACCAGTCGGCGGCTATGCGGAATGAATCCTTGCCGTAGAAATCGTCTCCGTTGATGACTACGAAAGGCTCGTTGATGACATCCTTTGCCATAAGCATCGCGTGGGCTGTACCCCAAGGCTTCTGGCGCTCCGGGTTGAGTGTGAACCCGGCCGGGATCTTGTCGAGTTCCTGGGTCACGAACACGAATTCAAGCGGAGTGCCGTCAATGCATTTCACATTGCTGTATTTCTGTTTGACGGTGTCCTTGAACTGCTGGAGAAAATATTCGCGCACAATGTAAACCACTTTGCCGAATCCGGCCTGGACTGCGTCGTAGATTGAATAGTCGATGATTGTTTCGTTGTTCGGGCCGAGGCCGTCCATTTGCTTGAGTCCGCCGTAGCGGCTGCCCATTCCGGCAGCGAGGACAAGGAGAGTAGGTTTCATTTCAGATGTGAATATTTCCACAAAAATAACTATTTTTGTACAATTCCGCTATGAAACAAGACAAAGAAATCCGCTCATCATTTCTCCGCTACGCGATAGTCGTCACGGTCCTGTTTCTGCTGTTCCTTTTCCTCAAGAAAGACAGCATCATAACCTGGGTGCAGGCCAGGATGAGTCTGCGGTCCCAGGAGAAGCAGATCGAGTGGTATAAGGAAGACAACGACCGTCTTGACCGGAAGATTGAATCAATGTCTCAGAACAGGGATACCCTTGAGCAGTTCGCTCGCGAGGAGTTCTATTTCTCTGAAGAGGGCGATGACGTTTATATCGTTGAATAAGTTATGCTGGTAGTACTTGAAGGACTTGACGGGGCAGGGAAGTCGACGCAGGTGAAATTGCTTAGGGAATATCTCGAGAGCGTGTGCCCCAAGCTTGAGTATATCCATTTCCCAAGGTATGATGCGCCTGTATACGGCGACCTCATCGGCAAGTTCCTCCGCGGCGGGTTCGGCTCCATAGAGGGAGTGCATCCGCAGCTGGTGGCGCTGCTGTTCGCAGAGGACCGCCACGGCGCGGCGCCGCAGATCCGCAAGACGCTTGCGGAGGGCGGCACCGTACTGCTTGACCGCTACGTCTATTCGAATATCGCTTACCAGTGCTCGAAGCTTGCTTCAGCTGAAGAGGCGGAGGAACTTCGTGACTGGATCTTCAATACTGAATACGGGGATTTCAACCTTCCGCATCCTGATTTGAACATTTTCCTGGATGTGCCGATCGGCTTTGTCGAAGCAAGCCTCAGGAAGAACCGCGAGGGAGACGACCACAGGGAGTATCTGCACGGTTCTCAGGATATCCACGAGGCCGATATCGCTTTCCAGAAGCGCGTCCGCGAGATGTACAGGAAGCAGGCGGCCAAGGACAGCCGTTTCATTGTGATCGACTGTTCGGATGCGGAAGGCAGGATGCTTCCGCCGGAAGATATTTTCCAAAAAGTCAAAGCCGTTTATGAGGGCTCTAAGAAGAATTAGCGCCGCGGTCGTCGGCTCGGTTTTCTTTCTCGCCGCCATCTTGAAACTGATGGATCCGGTCGGCGCCGGACTGGTCGTGGAGGAGTACTTCAAGTTCCTGCATCTTTGGTTCATGATGCCGCTTGCCAAAGTGACGGGTGTCGCGATGGCGATGGTTGAGGCCGTGCTGGGCGCCGCGATGATTACTGACTGCTGGCATAAGGCCACGGGAATAGCCACAGTTGTGGTGCTTGGTGGTTTTACCATCCTTACGGCTGTTCTTTGGATATGCAATCCGCCTATGGATTGCGGCT
This sequence comes from Bacteroidia bacterium, assembly GCA_030537315.1. Lineage (GTDB taxonomy): Bacteria > Bacteroidota > Bacteroidia > Bacteroidales > UBA932 > Cryptobacteroides. The sequence goes on along the minus strand of JAUNNZ010000025.1, from coordinate 14,474 downwards.
GTTTCGGAGAGGCGGTGCATCTGACCCATGCCCAGAGTTTCTGGAAGAACGTCGTCCTCCTGGCTCTGTGGGCAGTCGCATTCGTACCTCTGAGCGTGCCGTACAAGGCGGCGAAGAACAGATATGTGGCATTCTGGATAGCTATGCTGTCGGCCGCCCTGTTCCTTCTGTATTCACTGCTCTCGATCCCTATGCAGGACTTCACCCCTCTTGCGCCGGGCGTTGAGATTATGCAGCCGGACGATGAATATGCCCTGGATGCCCCGATGCTGTCCTTCTGCGATGCAAACGGGGACTACGCCGACGAGATGGTCTTCGGGAAGAAACTGATCCTGGTGTCCGCATATGACCCGGGAAAGATTTCCGAAAGCAGGTGGAAGAAGATCGCGTCTTTCACAACTGAGGTGCGCAAGGCCGGAATGGAGCCGTTGGTGCTCGTATCTTCCACCCCGGAAGAGATTACAGACCATGTCCGTGAGCTCGAGATCCTTTCGACCTTGTATTTCGCCGACAGGAAGATGCTCATGACTCTCAACCGTTCAAACGGTGGCGCCACCTACATCGCCGACGGCCAGATAGTGAACAAATGGGCAGTCCGCGTGCTGCCTGAAAATGAAGATCTGGAGTGGCTGGCCCAAACGGATTCCACCGAAGTACTGATGGACAGCACGGCCAGGCCGCGCATGCGGCTTCAGGCCTTCCTTCTTTATGTCTTTGCCGTCCTGCTGCTGATCTAAAGGCTGAAGTGCAGTTTGCACCCGTAATCCTTGTCTACACATACTGTGGCCGTTTTCCGGGTGAGGTTATATACCGCCGACCACTGTGTGTTGCTGGTTATTTCTCCGTTTTCGGAATTGAGGTCCGTGTGAACCACGTTCAGGAGATCCATACATTCGTCCTCGGTCATGATCCGCTTCGTCCTGTCAAGCGTGGTATGGAGGCTGTCGTAGCGGGCCTGCCCCACGCCGAGGCTCTGCCATCCTTCTGACAGGTAGAAGTTCGTCACGTGGTCTTCATCAAGCACGTTGAGCGTCCAGTCCTTCGCCCCGGCATCCCCGACAGGCGCTTCTTCCCCCGGACGGTAATACTCGACAACCACAGACCTGCCGCTGGCATCGGCTATCAGGAAATGGTAGTTGTTCGGGGAATCTTCACCGTCGGCGAAGAAGTTGTGGCTTCTGAATACATCCAGCGCTTCGTCTATGGTCTTGCATCCATCCAGACACAGGCGGATGGCTAGAGACGGGATGATGTTTGACCTGTCAGGGTCGTGCTGCACGGCTCCGCCGCCGCGCAGCGAGAGCACGCCGATGAACAGTCCTGCCTCGTTCATTCCGTCGAGGCAGCAGTATATGGAAGCCACCGTCGGGACGGAAATGTCAGTCGTCCCGTCGGAAAGAGAGCCTGCTACATATTTGTCCACGTCAAGGTAAGGCATTGCCGAGATGCAGAATGATTCAAGGGCTTGAGGTACAAGATTGTGGACAACGATATTCGCGGAGGAGACGAACCTGTAGTCGAAATTGCGCCCGACCAGGACGTCACCTTCCGGTGATTTCACACAGAATGCACTGCAGCCGAAACCGGGCAGGGAATCAGGAGCTGAAACCGGCAGGTTCAGCAGGTTTTTGAAAACCTTGGCGACAAGTTCTTCGTTTGACCTGGCTCCGCCCTGCGCCAGAAGTTCCTTGATCTTATAATCTGCAGAATAGTCCATCCTGTAGAGATGACCGTCCTTTATGTCCCTGAGCGTTGCCGCCGTCTCCTTCTGCGCATCTGTCAGAAGAAGTGCTGCGGGATTCGGGGAAGGAGTGCCTTCACAGTTCGACGATCCGTTGTTCTTGCAGGAAGAAATGGCTGAAAGCATTATAAGTCCGAATAATGTAAGGTGTTTCATACCGGCAATGGTTTGATCAGAAGATGATTTCGATCTTTGCGGTCTCGTTGGCCTTGAATGTGTACTGGACGTGGTCGCCGTCCTTGGCCAGTTCCTTGCCGTTCACAAGGATGCGGCAGCCTTCCCGGCGGTTGCGAAGCGTCAGGGTCTGGGCCTGATTGGAGGTGATGGAGGCGTGGATGCCCTTCTCGTCCCAGTCCATATGATTAAGTTTGGCGAAGGTATACAGCCAGACGCCGTCAATGGCGCCGTGCATCAGGTTGGCAGGCATCGTCGGCAGCAATTCCACCGTGCCGGGCTCGCTGAAGACGCACATCTCCACCAGGAACGCCGGAACAGCGCCGGTCAGATCCGGGAACACGCCCCTATATGGGAAGTGGCTGGTTTGCAGCGTGCGGCGGACGAAGCCGTGGTTGAGCAGCTGGCTAAGGTTCTGCTCGGCTTCTTCCAAATCCTTCAGGCGGATGGCCGTGAAGGCACGGTGGATGATGCCATGGGCTGAGTCGTCCTGCTGGGCGCGCTTGCGGTTGGAGATTATGATGGCTTCCGTCAGTGCCGGATCCTTTTCTGGCGTGACCGCGCGGCCGGGCCATACGTCATAATGGTGGGACACGTGGCGGTGGTTGTAATTCTCCTCGATAGTTGGCCAGGCCCATTCCTTGAGGCCGCCGTCCAAGTCCAGAAGATAGGTTGGAAGGGACGCGAGCTGGGCCTCCCAGTGAGGGATGTTCTCCTCCTCGATGCCCAGGGTCTTGCAGCCATCGATCAGGTTCATCAGGATCTCGCGGCAGATGGCGATGTCCATGACGGAGTTGATCCTCGTGGGATTGATGTCTCTGCTGGTGACCGTCTCATAGCCAGGATTCGGGGTCGGGTTCTCGGGAGAGAAGGACGGATAGAAGATGACCTTGCCGTCCGGGCCGCGGTCGCACGCGTAATCCTCGTAGAACAGGGCCATTTCCTTGTAGGCCGGGATAAGGCGGGTACGCAGGAATTCCCTGTCTCCTGTGACGAGGTAGTAGCCCCACAACTCGTTGAAGACCCAACCCAGGCAGCCCGTCCAGGCATAATGCGGATAGGTGTGGGAGAAATGATAGTACAAACCGGAGTCAGGGTCGCAGTGGACGCTGGCCAGCAGGCCGCGGGCGCCGTAGAGCAGCATCGCGTTGGTGCGGAAGTCATCGAACTTCGTCTCGTAATACTTGAAATACACGTCCATCTCATCGAAGAGACCCGTGTTGTTTCCCGCGCAGACCTGCAGGTTGGTGTTGATGTTGTGCTGTCCCGTAAAAGGAGGAATATTCTTGCCCGTCTCGTAAATCTGGAAGAAGCGGCCCATGTCATAGAGCTTCTCCAGCAGAGCGGGATCAAGCTCGTTCTTGCTGTGGGCGCGACGGAGCAGTTCTTCGCCGGAAAGCAGCAAGTCTTCTTCGGGGCTCAGGTGGATACGGGAACGGTCCATCCTCTCACCGATGTACTTTTCGTTACCCTTGAGCATCTTGTCGAAATCGACCTTCATGGCCATCAGCCCGTCACGGACAGGCTTGACGCATTCATAGGTAAAGTCACTTTCGACCCTCACGATCTTCGAGACGATCATCAGGCCGTCCGCACCGGAAATTCGCATACCTTTTTCGGTCTTTTTCATAGTGCCGCCCTTAGGCAGGAAACGGATGACCACGGCGTAGCCCTTGTGGCCGAAGTCCGGATTGTATGCGGTGGCGAGAGTGATCACGCCGTCCTCGATATTCAGCTCATGAGTGCTGTCAGCCAATCTTGGCAGCTGCATCTCCACGTCCAGGTCCAGCTGCCCCTTCGGCGCCGTGAAGCGGTTCACGGTGATGTCCCCGTCATACGCGCAGAAGCATTCGTTCCGGAAAGAACCGCGCGCATCAGTCCACATGGCGGTGATCATACCATTCTGCATGTCCAGGAAGCGCAGATAGTCCCGGGTGTCGGGCTGCTCCGGACGGCGGAAGGTGAGCGTGAAGGCTGTGTGCCTCCGCGGCCCGCCGACGGGGTACAGAATACGGTTGTCGAAATTCATGTACTTTTCGAAGCCGGCCTTTTTCTGGGCCTCGTCCACCAGGGCGTTCGCCTCATCCGGCTTGCCCTCCAGCAGCAGCTGTCGGATGCGCGGCAGGTAGGGGCGCAGGTCTGGTGGCAGTGGGGTCTCCGCCCATTTCGGCTCATAGAGATCTTCCTGAGTATAGGTTACCACCTCGTTATAGGGCTGGCCGGAAGCCTGCATCTGCAGGGTTCCGCTACCGGTGATGAAATTGTCCGAAGATTCAGCAGCGGGTGCGATGGAGCAGATATTGTGCTTCGGCAGGATGGTGGAGCGCATCTCCACCGGAATATACGGGATGGTATACTCGAGCTTTTTGGTATCTATCTTGGCGCTGGTGACTCCCACCGCAAGGCACAGAAATGCGGATAATGCAATTAATTTTTTCATGGCTAGTGTATTAGTTGTGTAAAGATAATGAAAATATCAGCCCATTCAAGATTCAGAGAACTTTATTTGCTCCCGGAATGAGGCGTACCAACCACGTAAGTGCATAGGAGACGATTGTCGTTGATATGCCGATAAAGATGAATTTCCCAAAAGCACCCATCCAGATTCCGTCTGTCGCGTATTGAATACCGAGCATAATCAGCAAATGGAAAACGTATGCGCCATATGACTGGGCTGCGCACCATTGCATGAATCCGGATGTCCTGGAGAAGCACTCCCGGAACAGCCATATCAGGCCAAAGCACATGAATACGCACATCAACGATTCATAGATTCCATACCAGTCCCAAATGAATCCGCTCCACGGATTCTCGCCGAGTGAATACATTCCACCTGCCAGTAATGCGCCGAGTATGAGAGAGGTTGCTCCGACCTTGCCCGTCATCTTCTCGAACCAATTGAAACGGCCGGAAAGGACGCCGATGGCAAACATCATGACATACTGCAGATAATGGGCGGGTTCGATCTTGAGCGGAACCATGATCCAGTTGTCCTGCGGGCTGACCTTGCGAATGAAGTAACTGCCCACGCCCATAATAAGTCCAAGGATAAGAATCCCGGGGAGGGTGGGCGTCGATGAGCAATCCTCCGGTGCTGGCTTGCAGAAACAGCGTATGAGCGCATACAGCAGGCAGAACACCAAAAGGCTTTCCACGAACCACATATGGGCCGGTTCCAACGTTCCGGTTATTGCAGAAGTAATTGCTCCCATGAACAGCAACGGTATACCGAGACGGACAAGCTTTTTCTTGACAAAGGTTTTACCGCCCTGCATGTCATAGCTTTTCGGAACGAAATATCCGGAAATCAGGAAGAACAGCCCCATGAAGAATCCTGCATTCACTGAGAAGAAATGCCAGATCCATGGCAGGAATTCAGCGGAATTGCTTGGCGTATAAGCCCAGCCTCCACCATTTCCGTACGCCTGACCGGCGTGATGAAATATTACCAACAGGGTCAAGAAGACCTTTAAATTGTCAAGGTAGTATTCCCTTTTCATTGCAGGCTATTTAACTTGAGGCTTGATGTCTTCGACTTCTCTGCCTGACTTTATTATTGATATGATGCCGCTGAAATGGTAGGAGAGCGTCTTGCTCACCGTCTCTTCAGGGAAGTCCTCGGGATGTTTTACGCACAGGGCTGCGATGCCGCAGGCAACAGGCCACATCTGGCGGAACATCAGTTCAGCCTGCTCATCTGTAATGCCGTATCCCTGCCCGACCGAACCAAGGCACTGTCTTGCTATGCTTTCAGCAATCTCAGGGTGTGAGTCCTTTCCCAGGAATAGCATCTGAAAGACATTTGGGTCCTCCTTGGCAAAGGCGACAAGTCTCAAACCGAATTCCTTGAATGCAGGGAAATAGTCCGTCACATCTTCCATCCTGGCCATGAAGGTCTTTTCTGCAGCTGCGCATATGGCATCCATCATCTCGTTCATATCCTTGAACATCGTGAACATGGGGCTGGACGAAGTGCCAAGCTCCTTTCCCAGAGCCCTGGCGCTGACAGCTTCGATTCCGCTGGATCTCACTATCCTGAGGCCGGCGGAAACAATATCATCCTTGGAGAATCTTGGTTGTCTGGGCATAAATAAAACGTATGTTATGTAACACTGTGCAAAGATATAAAAAATAAAATAACATACGTAGGGTAACAGGTGTTATTTTATTAAAAATTGTTTATATCTTTGCAGTCACCTTCAGTTAAATTCTGAGAGATATAAGATTTAGGTAAAAAGACGAAGAAAATGATACGCAGATTTTTTATGATTTTGACTGTGGCTATGCTCCCTGCAGCTGCATTCGCTGCCAGCGATTGGAAAGGTAGAGTAGTAGATGAAAAAGGAGAGCCTGTACCGTTTGCCAACGTCGTGGTCCTATCAAAAGCGGATTCAACCGTTGTTGCCGGATCAACCACATTGGAGGATGGCTCATTCAATATAGTGTCTGACGGGAAGGATCATATGCTCATGGTATCTATGATAGGATATAAAACCTTATACCTGTCTTCACCCGCCACTGACACGATAGCCCTTCTGCCGGACCAGCAGTTCCTTGAAGGTGCGGTAGTGTCAGCGACCATCCCGAAGACCATTCTTACAGGAGAAGGTCTGCAGACCTCAGTACGAGGAACTGTCCTGGAGAACGTAGGTACGGCAAATGACGTCCTCTCCAGGACTCCCGGAGTGATAAAGAGCCAGGATGGCTTGCAGGTGGTGGGCAAGGGCGCGCCACTCGTGTATATCAACGGTAGAAAGTTATCCGATATGACAGAACTTGACCGCTTGCAGAGCAATGAGATACAGAGTGTGGAAGTGATTACCAATCCGGGAGCGCAGTACAGCGCAAGCGTGCGCAGCGTAGTGCGCATACGTACCATTAAGCATCAGGGAGACGGCTTTGGATTCAATGCAGGCCTGACCGACGAACAGTCCCTGCACAACGGTTACAACGATCCGTCAGGATACTTCAAGGCGAACTATCGTCACGATGGTCTGGATGTTTTTGCAGGCGTGAATGCACTGAAGTACACCTCACGTCAGGAGAGCGACATGCTCCAGCAGACATTCGGAAATCCGGATTTCAAGCAGGAGGGCACCATGGACTTCGTTCAGAAAATGACGAACGCCGGCGTGAACGGTGGACTGAACTGGCAGATTTCCGACAATCATTCCATGGGCTTCCGGGTTGAAACCGATATGGATCCAAGGATTGACGTCCATCAGCTTATTGACGAGAATGTCTTCGAGGGTGGAAGTCTGACGGACCACCTCCTTTCGGAAGGGAACCATCATAATGACGACATGCCTTTCGCATTGTCGGCCAACGCTTACTATAATGGAAGCGTCGGAAAATTGGGGATAGACTTCAATGCGGATTACTTTGGAATGAAGATGTCCCAGGATGCGCATACCATGGAAAAGAGCGCAATGGGACAGGATGATGATATAAATTATCTTTCACACAGCAGCAATAGGATGTATGCAGCGAAGCTCGTATTGTCCTATCCGATATGGCAAGGTATGCTTCAGGCTGGTACGGAAGACGTGTTCTCCCGCAGGAATGACGATTACTCGATCAACAGCGCTTCCGTGCCTTCGTCAGCTTCAGAAGTAAGTGAGGACAATCTCGCACTCTTTGCAAGTTATGCGTTCTATATTCAGAAACTCGGGCAGATCAGCGCCGGAGTGCGTTATGAGCATGTGAATTACATCTATGACGATCTCAAGGGAACTGATGACCTTGACAGGAAGTACGACAATCTCTTCCCGACGCTTTCATATGCGGGCAGCTTCGGCCCCGTCAACATGCAGTTGAGCTATAGCGCAAAGACTCATAGGCCCGGTTTTGAATCGCTCAGCAGTGCGGTACGCTATCACAGCCGCTACATTTACCAGAGCGGCAACGCAAAACTCCAGCCGCAGACCAACCACGACATCGGACTGAATGTCAACTGGAACTGGCTTACTATGGTAACCCAGTATTCGCGCATAGACGATGCAATTTCACAGTGGTCGGAACTGTACAACGACCAAGGCGTTGTACTGGTCCACCCTACAAACCTTGACCGCCCCGTCCGGACTCTCGCGTGGTTCTTGAACGCGGCCCCGACCGTTGGCATATGGACCCTGAACTGGACCGCAGGCGTTCAGCAGCAGTGGCTGACGCTTGATATGCCTGATCCTCGTGAGGCCACCGGTATAAGGAAAGTGTCATTCAGTGACAAGCCCATGTTCATTGCTCAGCTTTTCAATACTCTTACATTCAAGCATAACTGGCAGATTGAATTTGGCGGAGAATTCCACAGTAAGGCCTATTCCCAGAATGCGATGTTGACCAACAACTATCTGGACATTTCTGCCGCCATTCAGAAATCCTTCTTTGACAACACCCTTGTCCTCCGCCTGGCAGGCTCCGACCTTGCAGGTCTTGGCAGATACGATGTGATGACCGACTGCGGAAGCCACATCATCAGCCAGACCAACCGCATGGACACACAGAGGATAAGTTTCTCTATCCGATACAACTTCAACACCGCCCAGAGCAAGTACAAGGGAACTGGCGCCGGTACGGATGTGAAGAGCAGAATGAAATGATTGAACCATGAATATAAGATTAGAACAACCAGGAGATTATCGTGAGGTTGAGAATCTCACACGTGAAGCATTCTGGAACGTATATGCACCGGGATGTGTTGAGCATTATGTGCTCAATAAGTATAGAAGCAATCCTGATTTCATTCCAGAACTTGATTTTGTGATGGAAGAAGATGGAAGGATCATCGGCCACGTGATGTTCTCGCATGCTCATATTGTTAGAGAGGATGGTACGGACTTCCCTGCGTGGACTTTCGGCCCCATCAGCATTCATCCCGATTATAAGCGCAAGGGATATGGGTTGAAACTGCTGCAATATGCTCTTGGCAAAGCTCGGGAGATGGGCATCGGCGTCATCTGTATGGAGGGCAATATTGACTTTTATAAACACGCTGGCTTCGTAGTAGCAAGTACATTGGGCATCCATTATCACGCGGAACCAAAGGATGCGGAGGTCCCCTATTTCCTCGCTCAGGAACTCATCCCAGGATATCTGGGTGGTATAGAAGGCACATACCATACTCCGAAGGGCTACTATGTCGCCTTCGAGAACAAAGAAGCCTTCGAGGCATTCGAAGATACTTTCCCTCCTAAAGAGAAAAAGGTGCAGGAAGGACAGATTGTTGGTGATTGCACACAGAACCCTAACGAATAAAAACATCAATACGATGATCGGAATGAAAAGACTTGCAATTATTTGCTGCTTATTTGCATTGACTACGTGTCTTGCTCAATGCAGCGCCAATGCCGGGCAAGGAAATCATATCGTGGACCTTCAGCAATCAGGGCCTTATCATAAAGATTCAAGGGCTTTTAATATCCACTCAATCGCCGACTCCGCACGTGCTGCTGAAATACGGGAATACTTTCAGCTTGATACTCTTTACGCTGAAACGGCTTCCACTTGGGATAAAGCATTGGCAATCGCCAAGTTTGTAGCCTCGAACATCCCTCATGCCAATCAGACAGTCCAGCCCGGGAAGAAGAATGCGATTTATCTGTGGGAATATACGAAGACTACTGAGCCGGCATTCAACTGCAGGCTGCACAGCATTATGCTTTTCGAGTTGCTGTCATCAGCCGGAATCGAGGCCACGTACATTACATGTATGCCAAAGGACAGGAAAGACAATGATTGCCACGTCGTCAATCAAGTATGGCTTCCGGAACTTGAGAAATGGGTTATGATTGACTCGGATATGGGCGGATGCTATGCCACGGATTCCGACGGCAAACTGCTCTCACTGCAGGAAATGAGGGAGCACTACATCCAAGGGAAGCCGATTTGCTATCATCCGCAATTCGGCGAAGCGGTTGGAGAGGACTTCTGGTATTATGACTATATGGCCAAGAATACTTATTGGTTCTCCTGCTGGGAGAACATTCATTACGATCAGGAGCCGCCTGCGGGAAAAGATGCGGGCAGGTACATCCACCTTGTACCGGAGGGATTCAAGCCTTTCGGCATTAATAAATCGGACTTTGTCACAAATGATGCCATCCAGTTCTGGGCAGAGGGGACAGGCTCATCACGTATTAAGAAAGGGATTTGAAGAAATTTGGAATATGGGTGTTCCATAATAAATTACGATTCATGAAACGTATAATTCTGATATTTGCCATGGCATTGTGCCTGGCATCGTGTTCTACGGATAAGGAATACCATATCACCACTTCCGACGGAGTGGTTTTGTACGCACATGTGAGAGGGCGTGGCGAGCCGTGCCTTTATCTGCACGGCGGCCCGGGTTCTGGTAGTACGTGGATGAAGGAGATGGGAGGAAAGGAACTGGAGAAACGCTATACAATGGTGTATCTGGACCAGAGGGGCGTATGCCGTTCCACAGCGCCAGCAGATGACAATTTTACACTTTCACGCCAGACCTTGGACTTTGAAGAAGTCCGTCAGGCTCTGAATATCGACAAATGGCACCTTCTCGGCCATTCTTTCGGAGGCATTCTTGAAATCGCATATTGGCGCGACTATCCGGAAAGCATCGAGGGGATGATTTTCGAGGACTGCACCTTGTCTATGGAAGACTGTTTCAAGGACAGTTGGCTGCCGGCTGCGATAGAGATAGTCGGAGAAGAGAACGCCGACCCGGTCGCAAAGGATAGCACATCCTCAGTAGGACAGCGGATGGCAGCCATCCAACGTCAACTGAACAATGACACAAGGGCTCTTATCTTTACCTGCGAGAAGAACAGGCACGTTCCCGATACATTGAATTCCTGGGTATTCCATCAGGACTGCATCAGCCACGGAAAAGGTGAAAGCGTTTTGGATATAGAAGATTATTGGGAGGATTTCCGTCCCCTGTCTTCAACCGTCACCGTTCCGGTGCTGTTCTTTGTAGGAAAATACGACCGATCAATCGGTCCGGAATCATATAAGGACGTACATTTCCCAGAGGTTGTCATAAAGACGGGAGATTGCGGGCATTTCCCTTTCCTTGAAAGTCCGGAAGAATGGGCTGCCGCATTGGATGATTACAAGGATTTGTGCGATAACTTCCGGAGCAATGAAGCCATCCTTGAGGATTTCGATTATTTCTTCAGCTCATTCGAGAAGACGCACCCTGACCCATATTCGGCTTTCGGCGGAGAAAAGAGTTTTCACAAAGACGTGGCTCGGCTTCGTCGCACGTTGAGCCGCGCAGACGGGCTGGATGCGGACCGTCTGCAGATGGAAACGGGCCGTTTCCTTGTGCCTCTTCATGACGGCCATACATATTGCGGCAGGCTGAACTATACCTATGATTCCGGAGCCAGAATCCTCCCGTTGAATCTGCGGACTATGACTGATGGATTTTTCGTATGGAGCGCATTGGAGGGACACGAAGCTTTGCTTGGAGCTGACGTCAAGAGTATAGGCGGTAAGTCTCTGGATGAACTTATGGAAAAGCTCGCACTGTATGTCTCCGCAGAGAACAAATATGGCCTTTACGGTGCTGTCAGCGGCTGGCAGATGAGCAGTGCGGCGCTTGCTATGATGCTCGATGATTTCGACGGGGAGAAAGTGGAGATGGGCTTCAGAACAGTTTCCGGCGCGGACACGACAGCCGTCCTGCCATTGCTCACAGCAGATGAAATAAATGCCGGCGTTTTCATTTCCACACCGACTGACCAGCGTTTTCCTTCCGCAAATTTCGAATACAAATGGGCGGACAAAGAGCTTGGCGTAATGACATTCAAATGCACCCATATAGTCTCACGTGACTGCCTTCAGTATATTATTGACCATGGTATGGGCGAATATGACGCTATTAAGGAATGGGCATACGGAGACACTCCTCTTGAAGAGATTCCGTGCATCGCCGAGCGTTTCGGCGCTATGCTTTCAGAGATGAAGGAGGCAGGGGCGCAGCACCTCATCATAGACCTCCGCGGCAACGGGGGAGGATGGAGCCCGATTGTGTATCCTATTCTGTATCAGCTTTATGGAGATAAGTATCTTACCACTGACCTCGGATGTCACTATGAGACAAGGCTATCAGAGCTGTATCTGCAGAAAAACAATTTGAGTCTGGATGAATTCAACAGGATTCAGGGAACCTCATATGGAATCGGAGACCTTATGGACGGCGACTATGAAACGGCACCTGAGGTTGTCACCGACAGCCTCAGGAATGCCGTTATTGACGGTTATATGTGTCTTAACAAGGATATGCTACGTGCTCAGAACGGCGAGCCGCTTTACAGGCCGGGGCATGTTTATGTTGTCACCAACGAAGGTACGTTCAGCGCTGCTTTCCACTTTACGTATATGCTTTGGAAGATGGGGGCCACGATTGTCGGAGTACCGAGCTCACAGTCCCCGAATACCTTTATGGAGTCCACTCCTTTCACTTTGCCGAACACTGGTATTCAATGCTCTGTATCCAATGCCATCCAGCTGTTTTTCCCTGCTGACGATCCGCGCGCAAATGTTTTCAGGCCGGACTGGTCACCAAGTTGGGACGATTATAAGCGCCTTGGATTCGATTCCCGAGCCGACCTGCTTTATATCCTTGAAAGGATTGGATAATAATCAGAAATTTCCAACAGGCGGTACTTTCTCTGTCAGCCAGATTATTGAATATGCTCTCATTGAAAGCGATAATAATGCAAGTGATATATTGTTTGACAGATTTTCCTATCCTGAACAGGTCGAGCGAAGTATGAAATCTCGTGGAATCAATGGTTGCAGTATCAAATGGACGGAGGAATCAGGAATACTATGGCAAAGTGCAATACAGGAACCAGCAGAATCCCGAAGTATATTTCAGATGGCACTGTTACAGGCATAAATGATATCGGATGCATCATTCTTCCGGACGGCAGTCACTTTAATCTCGCTGTATTCATCAAGGATGCGGAATGTGGACCCGAAGAATGCGAGGAACTGATTGCTTTGATTGCCCTGACCTGCTACAACAGATTCTCATCGAAATTATAGAGCATAGCCCCCGCTACACGAAAAAAGCACCGCGCTAAGCGATGCTTTTCGATGTTTAGTAGACTACACCCTCAAAATATCGAACCGATTTTGGCGTCGTTTTCTCCGATGCCGATATTGCTTTCACCATAAGGAAAGTATCCCATACAGCCGATTGCCTCTCCTGTCTCTTTCAATTCGATTGCCCAGGTGTGGTCGTTGCTGAAGACGTCGCGGATGACGCCACGGCTTTCCTCCACCGACTTGTGAGGCGGCCATCCGGCACGCGGCCCTACTTCTGGATCCGAAGCATATTTGAAAAGAGCCTCCGCATCGCTCTCGCGCCATTCGCGCAGCGTTATTCTGCTAGTTTCCATTATGCATATATTGCGAATCATCTGTGAATATACATCCTGGACATTTCCGGTTCACCATCGCCTTGAACCATACACAGGAATTCCCATCCATAACGTTCATAGAATCCAATGTGGTCGGTCAGCAGATAAAGTGGCGAAACGCCTTTTGCCCTCATATCTTCAACAACTATATTCAACATCCTGCCGGCTATGCCCTTCTTGCGATGTGCTTCCTCCGTATAAACGGCACAGACATTTGGAGTCAAGTCCTTTCTGTCATGAAAGTCGTTCTCTATGACCCCCATGCCGGCAATAATCTCCTCCCCATCAAGGCAGACGTACCAGCTTGGCACGACAGACTCGAACGAATCCTCAATGCTTTCCTGATATGTTTCTTTCTGAATACTCCATTTTTCGGAGAACCACTGCGCTGCCCGATCCTTGAGCCCCGGCTGATCGGCAAGACGGATAATTTGATATTGTGCTGTATTTGTCATTTTAATTGCTTGATTGCTTTACGGAAAAGGCTTTTCACCAGCAGCTTGTGAAATACCCATATACCGATAAAGTATATTCTGCCGATAAAATTGTTGAACTTCACCACGGTCGTGACAGCGGCTTCCTGACATCCCTCTTCCGGAAGGGAGCAATAGATGCTTACCCAAAAACACAGGTGCTTGTCATTCTTGCAGATGATGATTTCCTCATTGTTTCGTTCAGATATCAGGTTCCTGAATCCGCCGCCTCTTTGCAAGCCAAGAGGTTTTACTATCATATCTCTAAATTTGAAAAGCCACTCCACCGGTTTGGGAAAGTCGCAGAACATTTCCTCGAAAATATGATCCGGTGAAAGCGGTTCCGTAGGTTGAATCCTTTTGGAGACACTGTCGCTGTAATCGGCAGGAAGATATTTCTCTATCAATTTCATTGATTTGGTTTATTTTTTACCGATTTCATTGTTCGGTTGGTGCCAAGCACGCACCAACTCACGAATGGAATCCGCTTGATCAATTCATAGATTGCCGGACTGAGAAGCAGCACTGCTACAGTCAGAACTGCGTATATGGCCCATGGCGAAAGAGTGGTATATTCCTTCAGCATCGTTCCCAAAGAGGCCACAACAAGATAATGTACAACATTAGTGTCCACTAAAAACTCATGAAAGTTCTTTGAAAATATTGAAAGTTAGG
>JAUNNZ010000052.1 GCA_030537315.1 Bacteroidia bacterium | reverse complement strand
TTTTTTCATATTTTGATTTCTTCAATGAATACCTGGAGACCGTTGGAACGGCCTTCGATTATGTAGGTGTCGCCGCTTGAATGCAGCAACAGGGAGATGACGTCGCCGAGATGGGCTTCGTTGTTGAAATTGATGGTTATTTCGCGTGGTGACCGGCTTGTGGTGAGCTCTGAAGGCAGGGCGTCGAGGGCCCAAAGTGTGTATTTTGCGTTGTTGGCGTGGCCGTTGTAGTCGAGGTCGGAATATACGACCTCGTGCTGTGCCACTACCGTCTCCGGTGCGTCCTTCGGGAATATTATTTTGCCTGCCAGCTCACCGACCGCCTCTTCGCCGCACTGGGGCGACGAAGGGATTATGTCGGTGATCCTGTCGCCGCGCATGGCGCGGCGGCTTGCCGTATCCATTATTATCCAGGTGCTGGTCGAAGCCACCGCCACGCCGCCGTCTGCGTCAAGCAGACGGTAGTCTCTGATGAAATATGGCCCAGAGAGCCCTCTGTGCCATGTTTCGGCGGTGACGCTGTCGCAACGATGGGGGATTTTATTGAATACCACCTTCATCCTCGCGAGGATCCAGACCAGTCCGTGCTCCGCGATGTCCTGGTCCGAGAATCCTCCGTCCGCGCTGCCCGCAGCCGCGAGTTCCTGGGCGATGTCCATAAAGGACGAAGGCCGGAGACACTCGCGGCAGTCGAACATATAGCACGGAAGGTCCAGATGCCGGATAAGTTTGGATGCCATCTCAAATGAGGATTAAAGCCATTTCTCAAGCCAGTTGTAGAATTCCCTGTGCCAATACAGAGAGTTCTGCGGCTGGAGTATCCAGTGACATTCTTCAGGGAAGATTACGAGCCTTGACGGCACGCCCATCATCTGGGCGGCGTTGAATGCGGCCATTCCCTGGGTGTACGGGATGCGGAAATCCATCATTCCGTGAATGCAGAGGATAGGGGTGTGCCATTTGGTGACCTTTGCTGAAGGGTCGTTGCCGTAATGCTCGGCAACCTTCGCGCCCTTGGCGTAAGGGGCGCCGGCCTGCTGGAGTCCGCCGAAGGTGACTCCGTCGCCCGCCGGCCCGACCTTGCCCGCCTCATAGGCGTACTCGGTCAGTCCGCCGTTGTCCCAGTTGCCGAACCAAGCTTCCTCGGTGGTGTACCACATTATCCTTTCGTCGAATATTCCCGCGTGGGAGATGAAGCAGTCGAAGAGGTCGCCGTGTATGCCCATCATATTGTAAACGGAGAATCCGCCGTATGAGGCGCCCACACCGGCAAGCTTGCCGGCCCACTTCTGCTCCTTGAACCATTTGCCCGCAAGGATGTAGTCCTGCATGTTGAGTCCCTGGTAGTCACCGGAAATCTGCTCCTTCCACGGCTGGCCGAAGCCGCTGTCGCCGTGGCGGTTCGGGAGAAGCACCACGTAACCCTGCTGAGCCATCAGGAGGAAGTTCCAGCGATAGCTCCAGTGCTGGTCGAGGCTGGTCTGAGGACCGCCGTTGAACATCTCGACGCCTGCGTAGGTCTTGCTCTCGTCGAACTGAGGAGGGTAGAGCACCCAGCTGTAAAGGTCTTCGCCTTCAGGGGTTTTGATGATGATCTGCTCCATCCTGATCTTGCCGAGCTGGTCGAGGATATGCTTGTTCTCGGTGGTCACGGCGCTGATGGCCGGGGTCTCCCCGAGCTCGATGCAGGCGAGCTCGGCCGGGAACTCCATACTCTGGTATGTCGTATAGAGCTTGTCGCCGACAAGCGCGAATGGTGCGCTGAAGCCGTATCTCCAGTCCGCTCCGGTGACGTCGGCGATGGCCGGCGAACCGGAGGCGTTGACCTTTGCGATGAAGTCGCAGGCCTTCTTCGTGTAGTTGAAGAATATACTCTGGCTGTCGTCTGTCCAGAAAATGCCGGCGGCGTCGTAGATGAAGCCGGCGGTCAGTTCGCGGATGGCGTCAACCTTGACGCCGAAGCACTGGCCTTCGGCCTCGGTCACGAAGGACAGGTCGGCGACCATAAGTCGCTGACGGTCAGCTTCGTAACCATCTCTTTCCATCGATATCCAGGCAAGTTTGCTGCCGTCAGGGCTCCAGGCCGGGTCGGTGTCGTAACCGCCGTCGGTGGTGACTGCCTGGGTGGCTCCGGTGAGGATGTCGTAGATGAAGATGCAGCTGTTGGTGCTGAATGCGTATTCCTTGCCGTAGAGCTTGCGGCAGGAATAGGCGATGTAGCGCCCGTCAGGGCTCCAGCTGAGCTGTTCCACTCCGCCGAACGGCTCGGTAGGGAGCTCGAAAGGCTCGTCGCCGAGGAGGTCGATGGAGTTGTCCGCGGTTATGAGTCCGTTCTGGAAGTTGGCGACGTAGCTGCGAGGGGTTTCTGTCACCCAGTGGTCCCAGTGGCGGTACATCAGTTCCTCGGTGGCGTATGCCTGTGCCTTGTCGAGGTCTTCGCAAAGGTCTTTCGGCTGGTCAACGAACTTGTTCTTGATTGTGCTGGTGAAGAGAATCTGGTTCTGGTCAGGCGAGAACGCGAATTCGTTGATGCCTGCCGCGAAGTCGGAGAGTTTCTGCTTCTTGCCGAGCCTGCTGCCGTCGAAGGCGGCTTTCCAGAGCTGTCCGTCCTGGAGGAAATAGATTGCCTTGCCGTCCGCGCTCCAGCGTGCGTTGTTCACGCTTTTCGCGTAGCGGGTGATCTGCTTGCGGGCGCTGCCGTCCGGCTTGCAGACAAAGAGATTGCGGCAGCTGCGATTGGCCTTGACGTCGGTGTAGCTGACGCCGTAGAGGATGAGGCTGCCGTCCGGAGACAGCTGCGGGTCGCTGAGGCGGCCGAACGCGAGGAGGGTCTCCGGCGTCATTCTGCCGTCGGCAACCTGGATGTCGCTCTGTCCGACGTATCCGCTTTCCTCTTTGTTATTGCTGCAACTGCTCATAATCATTGTTAACGCCGCGAGGGCTAGAATTGCTTTTTTCATATTTCTTTTATCTTGAACCGCCGCCGAATCCGCCGCCGTGGAATCCGCCGCCACCGCCGAATGAGGAGTGGCCGCCGAATCCGCCGCGTGAGCCGCTGCCGAAACTTCCGCCGAAGCTGCCGGTGGAGTAAGGGCTGGTGAAGCTCTGGGCTGGAGTGTGCGTTATTGAACGCGAGAGGGCGTTGGTCATCCTGATGATGTCGTACATCGAGGTGGTGTCGAGGCCGGTGACAAGTACCTGCTCCGCAAGTTCGGTGTTGATGTCCTTCAGTTCCTTAGCCACCTTCTCGGCCATTCCGAAGAGGGAGGCATATACAAGGTATTCCTGCCAGAGGGTGACCTCCACGGTGGCCTTGTCCTTGATGAGGGTGAAATCGGAGAGGAATTTCTTGAAGCCGTAGCACTCGCGTGCGTACTGCTGGCCCTTTTCGGTGAACTTGCTGTATTTGAGCGCCTTTTCCTTGTCGAGGAAGTTCTCGGCCAATTTCTCGCATTCCTTGAGCCACTTGTTGATCTTTGTCTGGTTGGACCTGGTCTTTGACCAGGAACTGAATTCCTTGTCTTGCAGGATGACGTCGCTTCCGCTGGCTTCTTTCATGAAGTCGTAGAGCTGGCGCGCCATCTTGTCCTTGAAGATGGTGCTGTCGCCATTGAACCTGAATTCCAGCTTGCCGTCCTTGTCCCTGGATGCTTCTATCTGTCCGTTGTAAACCATACGGAGAATCAGCGCCGCGGCCAGCGTGCTGCGGCCGCCGTCGATTTCGCCGAGCTTCTTCATCACGTATTCGGTGCAGAGGAGGTTGCCGTTGAACGGGAGTTCGCGGGTCCAGAGGACGTCATCCGGACTCTGGCCGAGCAGCTTTTTCTTTTCGCGCCTTGAAACCTTCTTGGTCTTGTTTTTCCCGTAGCCGAACATTCCTTTCAGCAGGAATTTCAAGTACAGGAACAGTCCGAGGCAGACGCCCGCTGAACAGAGGATTTCCCAAAGGTCTTCATCGTCGAAATCGTCGTAGTCGTCATAGTAGCTGGCGCCTTTCTGCGCGATCTCGAGGAGGTCGGTGAAATTGCCGCTCTCCACCAGAGCCGGCTGGAAAACGCCTTTCCTGAAGGCCAGCATAGCGATTATGGAGTCGCTGCTGCCCATAAGGCCGTCGGTTTCGAATATCACGGAACTGTCGGTGAACATTACCTCGCCGTCGTAGCCGAAGCCCCAGGCGCGGGTGGTTGAAGTGTCGATCTGGACGCTTGAGCTGTCGCCCGGCAGAATGGTCACGCGGGCGTGCTGCGGCCTTGCCGACAGGCCCGGCGTGATGAGCTGCCAGTGGAAGTAGTCATAGTCGTCCTTGGCACGGACGGCACCTGTAAGGGTGTATACGGCGTGGAATGTGTGCGGGCCGTAGTTTCCCACGCCCCAGCACAGTTCGCAGCCGTTGCTCTTCCTGACGATGCCGCAGCGCCAGGTCTTGGCCGCGATGCCGCGGTCGACGTCCCAGTCGCCCTCGTTGTAGAACTCCTTGTCGCCGTCGAAAACGGAGAAGTCTTCTATCGTGCTGCCGTCCAGGCCGTTGCGGACGAGGTACCATTCGGTGCCGGACGCAACGGTGACGTCCCAGGTCTCGTGGATGAGGGCGGAGCCGTCGTCATAGAGCTTGACTGTGATGTCGATGTCGTGTATGGCGGGCTCGTAGGCGGAGGCTGCGGTGCAGCCGAGTGCGAGCCCGGCCAGTATTGCGAAGAATTTCCGCATTATATCTTCATTGAAGGCATTTCGGTCTTTCCCTCCGGCTCCTTGAGGTAATCCTTTGCGGTGAAGCCGAGCATACCGGCGATGAGGCTGTTAGGGAACTGGCGTACAGTGGTGTTGAACTTGGTGGCTGTGTCGTTGTAAACCATACGGCTCATACGTACCTGGTTCTCGTAGGTGTTGACGCTGTCCATGAGTTTTGCGTAGTTGTCGTTGGCCTTGAGGTCAGGGTACTGCTCTGCGACGACCTTGATGTCGCGGAGGAGTCCGCTCATGGCCTTCTCCTGTGCCTCTACGTCAGAAGCGGTGCTGGTGCCGTTGATGTCCTTGCGCTGTGCGATGACGTCCTTGAGGGTGTTGTACTCGTGCTCGTTGTATGATTTCACGAGCTCGACGAGAGCGGTGAGGGCGTCCCAGCGGCTCTGCTGCTGTACGCCGATCTGGCTCATTGAATTCTTGCACATTTCCTCTTGTGAGACGAGATTGCGCTGGAGGCTGATAGCCCAGAGAACGATGACCGCGATGATCGCGATGATAATGATAAGTGTCATGATTTTAAAATATTAGATTGTTTAACTGATTTTGCTGTAGTCTTTTATTTCGTATTTGTCTTTTCTGAGCTCTGCAGTGAGCAGCCTGTTCTGCGGCGCGCTCAGGGAAGGGTCGGCGTCCAGGACGTTCTGGGCGTAGGCGCGGGCTTCGCTCAGGAGGAGGCCGTCCTTCGCGAGCGAAGCGATGCGGAGGTTGATGGGAAGGCCGCTCTGCTGAGTGCCTTCCAGGTCGCCCGGCCCGCGCATCTTCATATCCTCTTCGGCGATCTCGAAGCCGTCTTCCGTGGCGCACATAAGGTCAAGCCTCTGCTGCGCCTCCTTTGTCGTCTTGACATCCTTGACGAGGATGCAATACGACTTCTCGGCTCCGCGTCCCACTCTTCCGCGCAGCTGGTGCAGCTGGCTGAGCCCGAAACGCTGCGCGCTCTCTATCACCATCACCGATGCGTTAGGCACGTCCACTCCCACCTCTATCACCGTCGTGCTCACAAGTATGTTGGCACGTCCCGCCGCAAAGGCGGACATGTTGAAGTTCTTCTCCTCCGCCTTCTGCTGGCCGTGCACCAGCGCCACCTTGTAGTCCGGAAGCGGAAATGCGTTCACAATCTCCTCGTAGCCGTTCTGCAGGTTCTGCAGGTCCATCTTCTCGCTTTCGAAAATGAGGGGGTAAACCACGAACACCTGCCGTCCGCGCGCGATTTCGTCGCGCAGGAACTTGTACATCGCGTTCCTGCGGTTCTGCCCGATGCACATTGTCTGCACCGGCTTGCGGCCCGGCGGCATCTCGTCGATGACGCTTACGTCGAGGTCGCCGTACAGCGTCATGGCCAGCGTTCTCGGTATCGGCGTAGCCGTCATCACGAGAACGTGCGGCGCCAGGCCGTCAGGTCCCTTGGACCATAGCTTGGCGCGCTGGTCGACGCCGAAGCGGTGCTGCTCGTCGATGGCGGCAAGGCCGAGGGCCTTGAACTTCACGTCATCTTCTATCAGCGCGTGCGTGCCGACTATGAGTCCCACGCTGCCGTCTTCGAGGCCGGCGTGGATCTCCCTCCTTTCCTTTTGCGTGCTGCTTCCCGTCAGAAGTACACATTTGACGCCGGTCGGCGCCAGGTATCTGGAAATGTTTGCGTAATGCTGCTGCGCGAGGACTTCCGTCGGCGCCATTATGCAGGCCTGGAAGCCGTTGCCTATCGCCAGAAGGGCGCTGAGGACGGCGACCATAGTCTTTCCGGATCCGACGTCTCCCTGGAGGAGGCGGTTCATCTGGTGACCGGAGATGAGGTCAGAGCGGATCTCCTTGATGACGCGCTGCTGCGCGCCCGTGAGGGCGTATGGCAGCGCGTTGTAGCAGGCGTTGAATTCTGCGCCCACCTTCGGCATGGGAATGCCTTTTTCTCCGCGGGAGCGGATATATTTCTGCTTCAGCAGTGATAGCTGGAGGAAGAAGAGCTCTTCGAATTTCAGTCTGTGGACTGACTTCTGTAGAGCGTAGCTGTCTTTAGGGAAATGGACGTTCTTCAGGGCATACTGGAGGCTGACCAGGCCCTTGTCCTTTATGATGTAGTCCGGCAGGGTTTCCTGGATCTCGGGCAGGCAGAGGGAAAGGGCGGCGGACTGAAGCTTGCACATCTGCTTGCCGGTCACGCCTCCGTTCTTTAGCTTTTCAGTGCTTGGATAGACACCGGTGAGGGTGTTCTGAGCCATGCTGCTGTCTTGAGGGGCGTCGATTTCCGGATGGGGGATGTTGATTCTCCCGTTGAATTCCTGTGGCTTTCCGAAGAAGATGAACGTGCTGCCCGGAGTGAGCTTCGAGAAACTCCACTTTATGCCTTTGAAGAATACCAGTTCCATCCGTCCGCTTTCGTCTTCGACGATGACGCTGAGGCGCTTGACCGCTCCCCAGTGAATGGGATTGGTCTCCTGCGAGACTATGGATGATGACGGCCCGTACAGGGTGCGGGTGAGAACTTTCGCCCTGATCTGGCAGAATGCAAGGTCCGGCGTGAGTTCGCTGATCTTCTGGATTCCGCTGCGGTCTATGTATCTGAACGGATAGAAATGTATGAGGTCGTCGAGCGTTTCCAGCCCCAGTTCACGCTTGATCAGGTCGGCCCTTTTCGGCCCGACCCCGCTCAAGAACTGTATGCTGGTGCCAAGTTCACCCATAACTTCCAAAGTTAATAATTTTTATGCACTTGTGCGATACCGGAGGTGCAGCCCGGCAAAATTGTCGAGGCTGGCTAATATTCGACCTTGTCCTCCTTGTCGGACCACTTCCTGAAAGAAGCCAGCGCTTCGTCGCGCAGGAAGTGCTCGCACTTGATCGAGCGGTCCTTGTAGCTCAGTTCAAGCTGGTCGTAGATGAATGAGTCATCGAAGTTTACGTCAGCGGCGTCCTTCTTGGTGCTGCCGTAGCAGATGCGCTCGACCCCTGCCCAGTACAAGGCGCTCAGGCACATCGGGCACGGTTCGCACGATGAATATATGGTGCATCCGCTCAGGTCGAATGTCCCGAGCTTCCTGCACGCCTTCCTTATGGCCATAACTTCCGCGTGTGCCGTCGGGTCATTGTTCGGGACCACTCTGTTCGCCCCCTTCGCAATCACTTTTCCGTCCCTCACGATAACCGCTCCGAACGGTCCTCCGTTTGTGTCTATGTTGTCACAGGCCATCTTTATGGCCATTCTCATATACTTTGCATCTTCCTTGGAAAACAACTTGCTTTCCGCCAGACTTTTTTTAGTGTTATTCATCTTAGTATATGACAATTTTTGAAAAATTATCGTTTAAACTATTGATTATCAAG
>JAUNNZ010000051.1 GCA_030537315.1 Bacteroidia bacterium | reverse complement strand
CGCCGCGCCTTCACAATCTTACACCCTTGTTGCACTGTTCACTTGAATCGGGGTTCTACAGAACAACAAATGATGTCAAATATGTCCATTTTCGAAAAAAAATCTCCAATCATTGCAATTGCAGTTTCAGTCCTTGTCGCAGCATGTTTTCTTGCAGGTTGCCATAAGTACGATGACCCGTTGGGTAATTCGCTTATCAGCTTTACGTCTTACGACAAGCAGACAGTTATGAACGGGGACAGAATCGAACTTATTCTATCTCCTTCCGTCATAAAGGACAACTACGTCGGCATTCAGGCGGATGTGGTCAGTGAGTACGGGACAACAACGACAATCGTGACCAAGTCCGTGGAAGAGAATCCCTGGAAGATCGAGGTTCTCAACCCTGAATTCGGAGCGGACGGAAAGGTGACAAAGAACCCTGAAGTAGTCATTCTCAATGTTGGCAGATATCAGACTGATGCCTTTCTGAAAGTGAATCTCATCGTCGCCGAAGGACATTCCCAAGTTGCAGCAAAGGCAATAACTTCCGGAGAACGGCCGCTCGCCGACCTTGTGGTTTATGGCAAGGTCTTCACCTCAGACAATGCGGAGTCCGTAGTCGAAGCATTTGCAGTGAAGAATGGCAAGTACATCTATGTGGGAAACAAGGAAGAGGCTCTGCAATATGCAGGCCCAGCCACGGAGAAAGTTGACTTCACCGATAAGGGACTTGTCATTCCGGGATGTACCGAAGGTCACGGACATTTCGTTGGCATTGACGGTATTGTACACCAGCTCCCCGGCTTCAAGGCTTCGTACGAAGAGCTCATCAAAAACATTGTCCCTCAGACAATGGCATCGAAACCCGGCCCGTTCTTCTCTTTCGGCTGGAACCCGAACGAACTCGAGAAATTCAGCAAGAGGAACTATGCGATGGAGATTGAAGCTGTTTCATCCGGCTATCCCGTTGTTCTTGACGACGGCGGCGGCCACAATGCAGTTTGCAATATGACAGCGTTGAAAAAGGCCGGAATCATCAATGACAAAGGTGAAAAGATTCTTGACGTACGTGGTGGAGACATCATCACCGTCCTTGACGAAAATGGCAACCCGACAAATATCGCCAGCGGATACATCTCCGACGAAGTCGTGCCTTTTGTAATTGAAAGGGCAATAGGGTCAATACTTGATGACACCCAGTACTACTACGCCTGTCTGAGCGCTGTGACAGAGCTCAACAAGCGCGGTTTCACAAACTATCTCGATGCCTATATCAACGCGATGGACGCAGGAGAGACTTATATGTATCTGGCCGATATGGACAAGGTAGGTCTGCTCACGGTCAATATGATGGGATACTTCACCATCCGCAGTTACGACTGGGGTTTGCCTAAGGGCGGAACACTTCCTGAAAGCGTAAAAGCCAAGATTGATTATGTGGGTTACCTTGACCGCGTGTTTACTGGTGGTCACATCAATGCCGGAGGCATAAAACTCTTCCAGGACGGTGTTACTGATACCGCGACAGGCTGGATCAGCGGGGAATACACACAGAAGGGACTGCCTGAGGACAAGAAACACGGAAATATCATCTGGGAGCAGGAAGAACTCAACCAGCTTGTGGCAGCCGCCAATGCAAAGGGCTTCCCAGTACACACTCATACCTTCGGAGATATGGCCTGCCACGCTCTCGTCGATGCTTACGTGGCATCACCTTCGGCATCAAGTCTCAAGGTGCACAATTCTCTTGCACACGTCAGAAACATTTCGAGCGAAGACATTGCCCGTTGCGGCGCGAACAGCATTGACATTGCATCCAATCTGATCTGGCATACCGGAGTTATGGATGACGTTTACCAATATATGACATCCATTATCCCGAAAGACATCTTTGACAGCGGCTATCCTATGAAGTCCTTGCTTGACGCAGGGGTGGTTGTATCGTCCTCGACTGACGCACCTTGTGGAGAAGAACTTATGGGCACGGTTCCCAATATCCTCGGTGTATGTGTGACAGGACTGAGCCCTGATTATCCAAATGCGGCGCCATTCAACACAACCGAACTGCTTACCGTAAGCGAAGCTCTCAAATGCCTTACCATAAATGGAGCCCAGAGCCTTGGGCTGGACAAGGAGCGCGGATCCATCGAGGTCGGGAAATTTGCCGACTTCGTATTGCTGGACAAGGACATACTTGAACTTGAGGCCCAGAACAATTGTATGGACATTTTCAAGACAAATGTTGCAAGCACCTGGTTTGAGGGCGTGAAAGTCTACGACGGCAAATAGCAGTAGTTTTGTATTCCAACCAACAATTCTATGAATACAATATTCATCACAGGTGGCTCCACGGGAATCGGTGCAGCCAGTGTCAGGAAATTCATTAAGGAAGGGTGGAACGTATGTTTCATGGACATCAATACAGAAGCTGCGGAAAAGCTGCAGGAAGACATCTCCGCCCCGCAGAACCTGATGTTCGTTGAAGGGAATACAAGGAACAGGGCTGACATCCACAATGCGGTCCAGGCCGCAGCAGCACGCTTCGGTTCGCTTGACAGCGTATTTGCAAATGCCGGCATCCATCGCTGCAACACACTTCTGGACGTGAGCGACGAGGAGCTGGACCTGATGATCCATACGAATATCTACGGGACGGTGAACACCTTGCGTGAGGCCGTCCCGGAAATCATCAAGTCAGGTAAGGGGTCCATTGTCATCAACGCATCCGACCAATGGTTCGTAGGCAAACCCAACAGTTTTGTCTACGGGCTTACCAAGGGCGCACTTGGACAGATCACGCGCAGCCTGTCAATTGACCTTGGCAAATACGACATCCGCGTCAACGCCATATGCGCCGGAACGATAATGACCCCGCTGGTCGACAATCTCTTCGAGAAATTCGCGGAAGTCGAAAACAAGACCATAGACGATTATTGGATGGAAGAGAACAAGCTCTACGCGAGAGGTTCTGCCGGCAAGCCGGAAGAAGTGGCGGAGCTGGTCTATTTCCTCGCCTCTGATGCGGCCAGCTTCTGCACCGGTGGACATTATCTGATAGACGGAGGCCTGGTGGCGAAATAGCCGCGCATGCTTTTTTCAGCAGACCATAACCTTTAAGTTTGATTTCATGGAGGCAGAGGCCATACCACTTATATAAAATATACCACCCTATTTAGTGGTGGGAACAGCAATGACTCTCCACGCTTTGGAGCCCGGGTCTTTGGTGATATATCCTTTGCCTTCAAGAGTTGACAACTGTTTCTGAACAGCAGATGTGTTTATCTCAAGCGCTGATGACAATTCAGCGATAGTAGCTTTGGGATTTTGCTGAAGATGTGATAAAAGAACTACTGTCCGAGGGCTTCTGAATTTTATGGTTTCTCCGTTGTACCACCAAGTCGTAGTTGGATCTGCACTTAAGAATGCGATATCCTGAGTTATATCAGAAATCATCAACTCCGTCATATAGTTCACGAAGGATGGAATTTGTTCTATTGTGGCGTGCGC
Organism: Bacteroidia bacterium; assembly: GCA_030537315.1. Taxonomy (GTDB): domain Bacteria; phylum Bacteroidota; class Bacteroidia; order Bacteroidales; family UBA932; genus Cryptobacteroides. Next base: position 4,810 of record JAUNNZ010000051.1, on the reverse strand, counting down.
ACCATCTGATGGTATGATTCCGACATTGATGTCTGCCTGTCCCAGTGCGGTCAGATAAGCTCTCTTCTTTCTACTGAGAACAACTACCATCGGATAGTTATGACGAAGTAGGATAAAGTTAACCAACAGCCTTGCTATACGACCGTTGCCGTCTTCAAACGGGTGGATTCGGATGAAACGGTAGTGGAACAATGCAGCCAACTCTACTGGAGTCAGATTCCCAGCCTTCTCTTCCCGGTTATACCAGTCTATCAGATCATACATCAATGATGGTGTCTCCTCGGGGGAGGCATATTCAAATCGCTCACCTGTCGGTGTAATAACCGAATTAGGTCTTGTCTTGTATGTCCCGGCATGTACTACATAACTGGTCTGCCTTCCTCCAGGAAGTTCACGGTAGACAGTATAATCTTCGCGCAGCATCACCTGATGCAGTCTCTTGACAAAGGACTCGGACAGGTGCTCGGCTGTTACAGCCTCTTCTTTCATAAGCGCGAGGCAAAGATTATGCGCCTTCATATCTTCAAGGTCTTTCATCTTTGCCGAACCAATAACCTCTCCCATCAGAAGCAGTACTTCTGTCTGGCCATATGTAAGCGTATTACCTTCTATGTGGTTGCTATTATAGTTGAAGTCAAGCATGAATTTCCTATCAAGCCGTCTTCTGTCCTGCTCGGACAGTGGTTGAATAGCAAGCCATTTCCCATATAATTCAGATAGCCTATTCATAATCATCTCTTTGTCCTACAAATATATGGTTTTTTACCACTATTACAAAATTTACCACCTTATATGGCGGTAATCAAACGTAATTCTTTTACACCCCGATACAAATCAGTTTCGTTGGTGAAATTTCGACGGGCCATAATCATTGCTTCATTGACAAAAAAATCCCTATGATCACTATCGACCATAGGGATTTTCAACTATATGTAAGTCAATTACATAGCCTGAGCGACAGCAACTGCGACTGCTACGGTTGCACCAACCATAGGGTTGTTGCCCATACCCATGAAGCCCATCATCTCGACGTGTGCAGGAACTGAAGAAGAGCCTGCGAACTGAGCGTCTGAGTGCATACGGCCGAGGGTGTCGGTCATACCATAGGAAGCAGGACCTGCTGCCATATTGTCCGGGTGAAGGGTACGGCCAGTGCCGCCGCCTGAAGCCACTGAGAAGTATGGCTTGCCTGCGAGCACGCGCTCCTTCTTATAGGTACCTGCTACAGGGTGCTGGAAACGGGTCGGGTTGGTTGAGTTACCGGTGATGGAAACGTCAACGTTCTCCTTCCACATAATTGCGACGCCTTCGCGGACATCGTCTGAACCGTAGCAGCGTACACCACCGCGTACACCGTCTGAATACTTGGTCTCAGAAAGAACCTTCACCTCGCCGGTGTAGTAGTCAAACTGGGTCTGTACGTATGTGAAACCGTTGATGCGGCTGATGATCTTTGCTGCATCCTTGCCGAGGCCGTTGAGGATGACGCGGAGAGGCTTCTGGCGAACCTTGTTTGCCATTTCGGCAATCTTGATTGCGCCTTCGGCGGCTGCGTATGACTCGTGGCCTGCGAGGAATGCGAAGCATTCGGTCTCCTCGCGGAGAAGACGAGCGGCGAGGTTGCCGTGGCCGAGACCGACCTTGCGGTCGTCTGCCACTGAACCAGGGATGCAGAATGCCTGAAGGCCTTCGCCGATGGCTTCTGCAGCGTCAGCTGCGGTCTTAACACCCTTCTTGATTGCGATGGCGGCGCCTACTACATAGGCCCACTTTGCATTCTCGAAGCAGATCTTCTGTGTGTCCTCACACATCTTGTAAGGATCGATACCCTTTGACTCGCAGATGGCCTTGGCCTCGTCGATGTCCTTGATACCGTATTTGTTGAGAGCTGCATTGATCTGATCAATACGACGCTCGTAGCTTTCGAAAAGTGCCATAGTCTCTTACTCTTTGCGTGGGTCAATATATTTAACAGCGTCATTGAAGCGGCCGTAGGTTCCCTTTGCCTTCTCGATGGCCTCAGGACCGGTTGCACCGCCCTTGAGAGCGTCCATAAGCTTGCCGAGGTTGACGAACTCGTAGCCGATGACCTCATTGTTGGCGTCGAGAGCCATCTTGGTGCAGTAACCCTCGGTCATTTCGAGGTAGCGGCTGCCCTTGGCCTTGGTGCCGTACATTGTGCCGACCTGGCTGCGGAGGTTCTTGCCAAGGTCTTCGAGAGAACCGCCGATCGGGAGACCGCCCTCTGAGAAAGCAGACTGGGTACGGCCGTAAACGATCTGGAGGAAGAGCTCGCGCATCGCTGTGTTGATGGCATCGCAGACAAGGTCTGTGTTGAGTGCCTCGAGGAGGGTCTTGCCAGGGAGGATCTCTGAAGCCATAGCGGCTGAGTGGGTCATACCTGAACAGCCGAGGGTCTCTACGAGAGCTTCCTCGATGATACCGTCCTTAACGTTGAGGGTGAGCTTGCAGCAGCCCTGCTGAGGAGCGCACCAGCCGATACCGTGGGTAAGGCCGGAGATATCCTTGATTTCTTTTGCATGCACCCATTTTCCTTCTTCAGGGATAGGAGCATTGGCGTGGTTGGCGCCTTTGGTTACGCAGCACATCTGCTGCACTTCTTTTGTGTAAATCATGATTTGAACTATATAGTAATTTTGATTTTCGACTTATTTCTAAAATCTTACAAATTTAAGAAATATCTCCGTATATTTACATGAAACCAACTATAACCGATATGAAAAAATTCCTTTTGTTCTCACTTGTTGCAGCAATGTTCTGTTCCTGCGCTTCAGAATTCTCCACTCAGGTAAAAGTGGATGGAGGCATTGTAGAGGGGTATTCCGACAATGGCTTGACAATCTTCAAGGGCATCCCTTTCGCCGCGCCTCCTGTTGGAGAACTGAGGTGGAAGGCACCTCAGCCTGTCATCCCCTGGGAGGGTGTGCTCGAGACAAAGGAATATTCAAAGGGACCTTTCCAGATGGGCAATCCCGACAATTTCAGCGAAGATTGCCTTTATCTGAATGTATGGACTCCAGCAAAGTCAGCACGTGAAAAACTGCCTGTACTTGTGTGGATTTACGGAGGCGGTTTTGCAATGGGATGGACAGGAGACCCTAATTATGATTGCGAAGCCCTTGCGCGCAAAGCGCTTGAAGAGGCTGGCGAGAACGTGATACTCGCCAGCATGAACTACCGCGTAGGCCAGATCGGTTTCTTCTCCCATCCGTGGCTTGATGCCGAAAGCCCTCAGGGGACTTCCGGAAACTATGGCCTGCTCGACCAGATAGCGGCCCTGAAATGGATTCAGGACAACATTTCCAAGTTCGGAGGCGACCCTTCACGCGTGACGATCTTCGGCGAGAGCGCCGGCGGCATATCGGTCAGCATGCTTTGCGCCTCACCTCTGGCCGCCGGCCTTTTCCGCGGCGCCGTTTCCGAGAGCGGCGGGTCATTCTCTTCGCCGCGCAGGACTCCTGTCCCGGGTGAAAATATGCAGACAATCGCAACCGCAGAGGTTGACAATCAGCGTGTTGCGGAAGAACTCGGTGCGACTTCACTGGAGGAGTTGCGGGCATTGGACCCTTCAGCTTTCTCCCGCTATATGATGGGGGCCGGCGGATGGCCTATCGTCGACGGATACGTCATTCCGGGCGACCAGTCCGAGCTTTATGAATCCGGCAGATTCAACGATGTCAACGTACTTATAGGATACAATTCCGACGAGGGAGCCAGCTTCCCTCTTCAGGGCCGCGGTGTGACCCATAAGGAAGGTCTTCTCACCCGTTTCGGCGAGAAGTTCGCGGATTCGCTTCTTGAAGCATATCCTCTTGAGAAGGACGGCACGGCCGGCAAGACCGCCCGCGACCTGATGCGCGATGCCGCATTCGGCTGGCACACCTGGAACTGGGCGCGACTCCAGTCAGAAAATGGCAAGGCTCCGGTTTATCTGTATTATTTCGACCAGCACCCTGAGAATCCTGAAGGAGCGCCTCACGGGTATGAGGTTGCCTACGTATTCCAGCACGTCCACAATCCGATGGCGAAAGACGAAGATTTCGCCCTAATGGAAATTATGGGTGAATACTGGCTCAATTTCGCCCGCACAGGAAATCCTAACGGCTACAATGTTCCGGTATGGCCAAAATTCACCAAAGACAATCACCAGTCAATGTATCTCGTGGCTCCTACGCCGCGCGCAATCAGCGTCCCTGACGAGCCATCACTGGAAGTCCTCGATTCATACTTCACCTGGCGCCGCTCCCCAGAAGGCCGCGCCTTCGGCACCGCAGAATAGCTGCAAACCTATTTCTTACCCTCTAACTTAATTAAGTCAGACAGTATGCCCTGGCAGAGAGGCATAGGATAATGACGGCAATCAAACATAGCGATAATTTAAGGCATGTTTGATACGACCTGCCGCTCTGGCTATACTGGTCGGTGGTTCTTCTCTAACTTAATTAAGTTAGATGCATGGGGAGTCGGGGCGAACAGAGGAGTCATCAATGACTTCGCAGTCATCAGTCATCAACGATAGCCCTCTCCCCGAAACCCTCTCTCCGAGCGCAGCGAGACCGCCGTCAGGCGGTGCGACGCAGGGAGGCAGTGTAACGGACGACCGGAGGAGCCCGACCGCAACGCAGTGTAGGGAGGTTGCCCCTGACAGGGGCTGGCGTCGAAAGACGACTGGGGTTAAGATGACAATTCTTGTTTATGACGTCAGGAATAAACAAGAATGCCCGGCTGGATTTTTCCAGTCGGGCATTCGAAAAGCGGCAGCTGCCTACTCTCCCACTTGGTGTAGCAG
>JAUNNZ010000050.1 GCA_030537315.1 Bacteroidia bacterium | reverse complement strand
TGACAATTCTTGTATTTTTTACCGCTGCCGCACGGGCAAGGGTCATTTCTTCCTATCTGTTTATCAACCTTCACAGGGCCGCGTGACTGCGGTTCGCCGTTGGTGCTGAGGTCGGAGTGCTGTGTCTGCATCTGACTCATATCCGTATGGCGGCGCATCGCGCGGGTCGGCTGCTCATTTCTGTCGCGGAGCGGAACTGACGCCCTGAAGAGGAACGAAAGCACGTCGCGGTTGAGAGAATCGAGCATTTCAGCGAAGAGGTTGTAACTCTCGAGCTTATAGACGACTACAGGGTCCTTCTGCTCGTATGTCGCGTTCTGGACGCTCTGTTTGAGGTCATCCATCTCACGGAGATGCTCTTTCCAGTGTTCGTCTATCTGATAGAGGATGATGTTCTTGCTGAGGGTCTTGGCTATCTCGCGGCCTTCGCTCTGATATGCCTTCTCGAGGTTTACGCTGAGATTTATCTGCTTGCGGCCGTCGGATACCGGGATTGCGATGTTCTGATACATCTGGCCCTGCTTCTCATAGACCTCCTTGATTATAGGCGAGAGTTTCTCAACCAGCACGTCCATACGGCGCCTGTACACTTCGACCATGTGGTCGCAAAGCTTCGCGGCGATGTCGCGGTCGTGCCCCTTCTCCCAAAGTTCGCTGTCCATACCGGAATCGATGGAAAGAAGCGCCATGAGGGTCTCCTCGAAGTCTTCGAACGAATATCCCTTGCACTTTTCGAGAAGGAGTGAAGCGGTGTCAACCATCATGTTCTGAAGGTCGATCTCGATCTTCTCGCCGCTGATCGCATTGCGGCGGCGCGAGTAGATCGCCTCGCGCTGGTAGTTCATCACGTCATCGTACTCGATGAGGCGCTTGCGGACGCCGAAGTTGTTCTCCTCGACCTTCTTCTGGGCCTTCTCGATGGCGCTTGAGAGCATCGAGCTCTCGAGTGCCTCGTCGTCGGCAATACCCAGCTTGTCAACCATTCCCGCGATTCTCTCCGAACCGAAGAGGCGCATCAACTTGTCCTCGAGGGAGATGTAGAAAGTGGACGAACCCGGGTCGCCCTGACGGCCGGCACGGCCGCGGAGCTGACGGTCGACGCGACGTGAGTCGTGGCGCTCCGTACCGATGATGGCGAGGCCGCCGGCGGCCTTCACCTCATCGGAAAGCTTGATATCCGTACCGCGGCCCGCCATATTGGTCGCGATGGTGACGGTTGAACTCTGGCCCGCCTGGGCAACGATTTCCGCTTCGCGTGCGTGCTCCTTCGCATTCAGCACGTTGTGCTTGATGCCGCGGAGCTTGAGCATACGGCTGAGGAGTTCGGACGTCTCGACGTCGGTGGTACCCACCAGAACCGGACGTCCGGCATTCGACAGCTCCACGATGCGGTCGATGACGGCGGCATACTTGGCTTTCTTGGTCTTATAGATGAGGTCATCCTGGTCGTCGCGGAGTACCGGACGGTTGGTAGGGATGACCATGACGTCAAGCTTGTAGATGCTCCAGAACTCGCCCGCCTCGGTCTCGGCGGTGCCGGTCATACCGGCGAGCTTGTGATACATCCTGAAGTAGTTCTGAAGGGTGATGGTCGCAAATGTCTGAGTAGCGGCCTCGACCTTCACGTTCTCCTTTGCCTCGACAGCCTGGTGCAGGCCGTCGCTCCAGCGGCGTCCCTCCATTATACGGCCGGTGGACTCGTCGACGATCTTGATCTTGCCGTCCATGATGACGTAATCCACGTCCTTTTCGAACATGGTGTATGCCTTGAGGAGCTGCTCGACCACGTGCACGCGCTCGCTCTTTGTCGAGAAGTCCGTCATAAGGGCGTCCTTCTTCTCCTGCTTTTCTGCGAGGGAGAGGTCTGAGTGCTCTATTTCTGCGGTGAGGGAGCCCACGTCCGGCAGGACGAAGAAATCGTCGGCGCCGACGGACTGAGCAAGGATGGCGTCACCCTTGTCGGTCTTGATGACGGAATTGAGCTGCTCGTTGATGACGAAATACAGAGGGTCTGTGACGACCGGCATCTCCTTTTCGTTATCCTGCATATAGAAATTCTCGCTCTTCTGGAGAATCACCTTGATACCCGGCTCGGAAAGATATTTGATGAGCGGAGAGTATTTCGGGAGTCCCTTGTGCGCGCGGAGAAGGAGTTTTCCGCCTTCGGCCTCGTCGCCTGCGGCGATGAGTTTCTTCGCCTCGTTGAGGGTCTGGTTCACGAGAGCGCGCTGCGCCTGGTAGAGTTTCTCGACGTACGGCTTGTATTCCTGGTACTGCTGCTCATCCTCGCTCGCCTTCTGTACGGGGCCGGAGATGATGAGAGGGGTACGGGCGTCGTCGATGAGCACGGAGTCGACCTCATCGACGATGGCATAGTGATGCTTGCGCTGCACAAGATCCTCCTGGCCGATGGCCATGTTGTCGCGGAGGTAGTCGAAGCCGAACTCGTTGTTGGTACCGAACGTAATGTCGCAGTCATAGGCGCGCTTGCGCGGCTCGGAGTTCGGCTGGTGCTTGTCGATGCAATCGACAGAAAGTCCGTGGAACATATACAGAGGGCCCATCCACTCGGAGTCACGCTTGGAGAGGTAGTCGTTGACTGTGACGACGTGTACACCCTTGCCTGCAAGCGCGTTGAGGAATACGGGAAGCGTAGCCACGAGGGTCTTGCCCTCGCCGGTCGCCATCTCCGCGATCTTGCCCTGATGAAGTGCGATGCCGCCTATGAGCTGGACATCGTAATGGACCATGTCCCACTTCAGATCGTTGCCGCCGGCAACCCAATGGTTCTGCCATATCGCCTTGTCGCCTTCGATCCTCACGAAATCGTGGTTTACCGACAGGTCCTTGTCGAACTGGGTAGCGGTAACCTCGATGAATTCATTCTCCTTGAGACGGCGCGCCGTAGATTTCATTATCGCGAACGCTTCAGGAAGTATTTCGTTGAGACATTTCTCGATTGCATCGTCCTCATCCTTTACAAGCTTGTCGGATTCATTCGCAAGCTTTTCCTTTTCTGAAACGGGGATATCCGCGTCGAGTTCTGTCTTTATTTCGTTGATACGGTTCTCGAAAGGAGCCTCAACATCTCTCAATTTAGCTTTAAGCGCTTCGGAATGAGCTCGGAGTGCATCGTTGTCAAGGGCATCTATCTCCGGATATATCGCGAGGATTTTCTGGAGGACGGGCTTCACCGCCTTGTAGTCCCTGTCTGCCTTGGAGCCGAACAGCGCTTTGATAACATCTGCCAGTGCCATAATGTCAGTATCGTGTGTCTTTAAGTTACGTTGCGTGCGCGCTTGGGCGCAATCATGCAAATATAGTGATTTCCCACTATATCTGCAAAAAAGGGACCACTGACAAAAGTTCCGGGAAAGGGTTATTGCTGGTCTGCCAGCCAGGCGCGCGGCGTGGTGCCTGTGAGTTCCTTGAATTTCTTCACGAACTGGGATGAACTGGCGAAGCCGGAATCGGCCGCAATGTCTTCAAGGGTGCGCGACGAATCCTCGCGGAGAAGCCTCTTGGCCGCGCTGATGCGCAGGAGGCCGATATAATCTCGGAACGACATCTTGAAATTCTCGGACATCAGTTCGGATATATATGTCCTGTTTGTGTGCAGTTCCTCGCACACCTCCTGAACCGTCAGTTCCGGATCCAGATAAGGCCGCTCCTTCGCCATATAGACGATGAAGGACTCAAGCAGGTTCTTAGGCTTCGTCGGTGTCAGATTGACCGCCGGAGTACGGGGAGCGACATACTCCACAACCACCGGCTGGTCGGCATCGTCCTTGTCCGGCACGAACGGCGAATTGATCTTTGCGAGGGCGTCGGAAAGCAGTATCGCGCGCTTGTCTCCCTCGACAGCCCGCAGGCCGACCGCGATGTGGCAGGCGAAGAACATATCGAGAGCCATAAGTGCCGAAAGAACCGAAGAGAGCCCGGCGTGTGACTTCAGGAACTGTCTTCCCAAAAGGATTCTGAATACTGAAATCGCCAGCAGTATGAACATCAGGAGAACGAACGAAGACAACTCCTTGTTGTCCTTCTGCCTCAGGAACACGTATATCAGATATCCCATTCCACCAAGGACCTCGACGGCGAGCACCACATTGTAGATCGTGTGGTTGATCGCATAGTATGCGTGATATATCGGGATGTCGAATTCCGGCGGGAAGGCGCCCATCACGTCAAATGCCTGGAGGAAAGCGACAGCGTTGGCATTGCCCAGTATCATGTAGATGACGCAGGACGCCACGCCCTGGCAGATGCACGGGATCATGGAAAGATACGTGACAGGCCAGCTGAAAACCTTGCCCTGCGCGACTATTATGTACAGCACCATGAAAGGCACAAGCGCCATCGTCACGAACTGGGACACCGCGTCGAGCCGGACAAGAAGGGAATAGTCGGATGCATCTTCAATCTGCCCGACATAGAATGCGTCCACGAAAAAATACACCGCGGATATGAGCAGAAGTATCATGTAAAGGTTCCTTGCAGTACCCTTGTGCGGCGTTGACACGAGCATTCCGCCCCATATGAGGCAGACGAAGCACGGAAGGAATAAAGCCGCGAAATTCAGCATGGTACAATAGGCCTTTTAATAATAAAACATACAAATAAACAATAAAATTGTCAAACAAACAATAGAAATTGTCGAAATCGCTATTTTTAAATAAAAATAAGCCCTGTCAAAAGACGAATTTTACGATTTGAACTGAATTTATTTCAAACCGACAATCCATTTGGAGATTATACGGAGTATCTTTGCCGTATGAAAACTATGACCAGATTATTTCTCCTGCTCTCTCTGACCATTCTGGCCGGAGCAGAAAGCCACGCAACCCAGGCGTCTGTGCAAAGCACAGACTCACGTATCGAGTACCGCAAGAATCAGTACAGCTACGACGCGAACTTCGGGACCAACTCGGCCGCCGCACGTTCTATCACCCGCACCATCCAGAATGCAGGCGAAGAAAACATCGATTTCATCCGCATCGTAACATATGTCACACCGACATCCAGCGAGGAAAACGACCTTGCGCTTGCTGAGAAACGCGCCGTCGACACCAAATGGCTTATCGCGGAGAAATTCCCGAAACTCCAGGGCCGCGTGATCTACGAGACCAGGAGGAGCAGCCGCGAGGGCGATGTCTCCATCGTTTCCGTCTGCCTGAAGAACGAGATGGAGCGCAAGACCTTCACTCTCTCCAGCAATCCTTCAATCCCGTCCCAGCGCCAGGCGTCCAGGAAGAGAACGGTCAGGTCACTCCCTCTCGACATCACATCAACCACAGGCGACATGTTCAAGGATGTCCGCACCGACAATCCTGACGTATATGCCCTCGAAGCCCATCTCGACTACAAGGTCAACGAATACACCTTTGACCCGAACTATATGAGCAACCGTGCCGTGCTCCGCGCACTCGACAGAGCCATCGACGAGGTCGGCATAGACAACATCGATTCAGTCCTCGTCGTTTCAACCGCATCTCCGGAAGGAACCGTGGAACACAACCTGTTCCTCGCCGAGAAGCGCGCGATCGACTCCAAGTGGTTCATCCTCAGCCAGTATCCTGAACTCAGGGACCGCATCAGCCACGAAGGCCGCGGCGAATCCTGGGAAGGACTCCGCCAGCTTGTGGAAAGTGACCGCAACATCACGAACTCAACAAGATATCAGCTCCTCGACATAATCGGGAACAACTACGTTGACGCAAATACCAAGAAGGCGTTACTCAGAAAGATTCCTAACGATCCTATGGTGGGCAACGTGTATCAGTACGTCCTGAAAAATCATTTCCCTTCACTCCGAGGCACGACGATGCTCTCGTTCTACCTCAAGCCTCAGCAGGCGGAGCCGGCATACCAGGAAGTGGTCATAGTTCCTGTAGAGACTCCGGAAGTAAAGGAAGAACCGGTCGTAGTTGAACAGGTTGCCCCGATAGAGGAGCCTGTGGAAGTCAAGCCGAAAGCCAAGGAGACTTTCTTCGCCCTCAAGACCAACCTCCTTTACGACGCTGTCACCATGGTCAACGCTGAAATCGAAGTTCCTATCGGAAAACGTTTCAGCATCATGGTGGAGGACGTGTTCCCGTGGTGGGAGTTCCAGAAGAACAAGTATGCCCTCCAGAACTGGGAGATCGGCGTCGAGACACGCTTCTGGTTCAAGAAATGGGGTTACGACGACAGGAAGCTGCTCGGCTTCTTCGTCGGTCCTTACGGAATGTCCGGCAAGGGCGATATCCAGTGGGACAAGGACCTCTGCTACCAGGCGACCTATCTCAGCGCCGGTCTTTCAGGCGGCTTCGTGATTCCTCTCGGCAAGAAGAAGCATTGGGGCAATATGGAATTCAGCCTCAGCGCCGGCTGGCTCCGCGCAAACTACCAGCACTATCAGCCTGCAGCCGACTACAGCGTACTTATCCGTGACCCGTACAATGCGGGTCAGGTTACATACTTCGGTCCTACCAAGTTGAAGGTCAGCCTCGTGATACCTATCAATTTCGCGACCAAACGTGCGGCGAAATATGCCGAGACGCATTCCGACAAAAAGTAAATGCTTAAAAGACCCCTCATAGTATTTTCAGCGCTTGCGCTTATAGCGACGTCATGCGAATGGCGACCGCTCGAAGACCCGAGCCCTACAGTGGAACTCGCCGTGGTCGTCGAGCTCAAGGCCGTGCTGAACGTCAATGTAAGCGTTTACAACGAACTCATCCCAGTCCCTAACATCGAGACGGATATGATTCGAGTCATGTTCTACGACCCGGATTCCCACAAGCTCGTAAGCCAGGCGTTCCTTTCTGAAAAGACTTATAGATACGATGATGAAGGCAACCGCGTACCGTGTCTCGGCGGCGACGTGAACGTAAGTACAGGCAAATACGATATGATCTGCTACAACTTCGACACGCCTGACACGTTCATCCGCGGAGAGAACGACATCACCACGCTGGAAGCCTACACCGACGAGGTCCCGGCTTCCATCAAGGCGAAATACAAGGGGCTTGACGACATAAACGTCATGTACGAACCTGACCACGTGATCGTGGCCCGTGATATCGGACTGGAAATCACTCCGCACACCGGACTCCTCGTCATCGAGACCGAGGCGACCACGATCGTGGATACATATTATATACAGGTGCGCATACAGGGCGCGCAATACGCGAGCGACGCGAGCGCTATCCTGTCAGGTATGAGCCCGTCCAACTACTTCGGTCTTGCAGAGCGCGAGGTTGAGAATCCAAGCGCCGTTTACTTCAACATGCAGAAGAGCCAGGACCTCAACATACAGGACGCCAACAAGGACGTCCTCTGCAACACCTTCAATACATTCGGAAAGATCTATCACACTATAAACAACGGGACCGCGGACAGCCTCAATGGCGACGGAACCAAGGCCGATGACGATATCGCCCCTGAAGATTCCGACCTCCGCGTGACATTCAACGTTATCCGCACCGACGGCAAGGCGTTCGACTTCGAGATCAACATGAACGACATATTCATGACCGAGGACGCGCTTGAACGCCACTGGCTTCTCATCAATGCAGTCATTGACATACCTAAGCCGGACGACGATCCGCAGGGCGGCGGAGGCGGTGGATTCACCCCTGAAGTTGAAGACTGGCAGGACCAGGAAGGAGAGGTTGTCATTTAGTCAAAATCCGCGATATTTACGTTTTGAAAACGGATTTTTGTAGAAATCACAATTTCATTGACGTTTTAACCTTTTGAACGCATAGGTTTTTACGATTTAAAAAACACTACTGACAAATAGACAATTTATATACATAATGTCGCCGTATCTTTGCAATGTCGAAAAGATACAACGGCAAATGAAAAAGAACTTGAACATAACAATCCTCCTCACCCTGGCAGCAGTCCTCGCAAGCTGCACCAAGGTTGATGTCGAGGTTCCATCTGTTCAGACTTCTTCTTCATCTTCTAAATCTGAGATCAACGCTCCTGCACAGAAGTCAATCTCCTTCAACGCAGCTCTCTACACACAGCAGACGAAGTCTGACAACTCAGCCCTTGAGTCAAGCTTCCGCACATACGCTTTCTATACAGGTGATTTCGACTGGAACAGCAGCCTCGAGATTTCCGATATGGTAAAGTACATCAACGGTGACGAAGTTTCAAAGAACGGTTCAGAGTGGAGCACCGCGGTAGATTACTGCTGGCCTAAGAGCGGCAAGCTTTCTTTCGCAAGCTACTCACCTGTATCTGCAGACCTCGCAATCGGCAACACCAGAGAGAACCTCCTCAACAAGACCGGTTACGTAAACAACGGCACCGACCTCCTCATCGCAGACCTCGCAGCCAACAAGACTCAGAGCAACTCACAGAGCGGCGTACAGGTTCTCTTCCGCCACGCTCTCTCACATGTGATGTTCAACTTCAAGGCCAAGACTCTCGAAGCCAACGGTCTCAGTTTCGAAGTCAACGTAAATTCAGCAAAGGTCTCAAGCGTATGCAACACCGCAGACCTCAACTGGAACAGCACCAACAACGAGATCAGCTGGAACAACCAGAGCAACGCTCAGGTCATCAACGTCAGCAGCAGCGCTACCGCACTCACCACTGAGTTCACCACTCTCGGAAGCAACTCGATCGTTCTTCCACAGAGCCTCAGCAACAGCAACGGCAATATCGAGCTTACAGTCAACTTCACAATCGTCACCAAGGAAGGCGAAACCGAACTTGACAGCACTACCATCACAGAGACCGTCTCACTCAGCAGCGACAACATCACAGCCTGGGCAAGCGGTTACTGCTACATCTACAACATTACGATCAACCCGCTCAGCAACGACGTCATCACCTTCGCTCCTTCAGTGATCAACTGGATGACCAACAGCTCAGAGGTCTCAATGTAATTGAAAACAGGAAATTTAAATAACTAACAACAAAAACTAACACACTTGAATTCAAATTCAAAATGCAACTGATATAAAAGTGATTGAATTGTAAGT
>JAUNNZ010000049.1 GCA_030537315.1 Bacteroidia bacterium | reverse complement strand
ACACATTAGCAATCAATTTGTTAGGAAATTTTCAACATTTCCCGACAGTCCCTACTGTATACTTCGCAGCTCCATATCACTCGTGGGAAAGAGGGACAAATGAAAACACCAATGGACTGATTCGCCAATACATCCCTAAGAGGAGTAATTTCAATGACTTTTCAATTGAAGCTCTGGAGACTATACAAATAAGGTTGAATAGCCGCCCTCGAAAAAGGCTAGGCTATTCAACCCCAATTGAAAAATTTAATTTATTAACTCAGATTGACTTTTCAGTTGCATTTCGCGCTTGAATTCGCGAGGCAGGGTCATTTCACATAATTCGCTGAATATCAATTATATCTTCAGAACATTTATGCCAACTTCGAGAGGTCTTTCTCTTCGAAGAATTTCAGCTTGTTGTCGAGGATGACCTTGGTGGCCTTCTCGGCGTTGTCGGTGCGGAAGATCAGCACACCCTTGCCTCCGAGGAGGAAGGAGTAGAGGTATGCGATGCTGATGCCTTCGCGTGAGAAGAGTTCGATGGCATCGGCGGCGCGGCCGGGTTCGTCATCGAGCTCGATTGCGAAGACTTCGCAGAGCGAGACGGCTACGCCTGCGGCCTTGAGCACCTCGTAGGCGCGGTCAGGGCTGCTGCAGATGATGCGGCAAATACCATATTCGGCAGTATCGGCAATCGTCGATGCTATAAGCTGGATACCTTCATCTTTCAAAGTCTTGAGAACCTTGACAAGGGTACCTGATTTATTCTCAATAAAAATGGAAAGTTGATTTACTGTCATAATTATGGATGGTTTATTGGTACTGTTTTCTTAAATCTTTTACACGGACAGCCTTGCCTTCGGACTTAGGGAGGGAACCCTTAGGCACCAGACGAACCTTAGGAGTGATAAGGATCTCGTCGCGGAGCTGACGGGTGATCTCCTTCTCGAGACGCTGAAGAGCACCGTAGTCATCGATGAACATATCGCTGAGCTCGACCTCCACGGTCATAGCGTCGTTATCGTCCAAGGTCTCGAGGGTGATGAGGTAGTCGGATGCGAGTTCCTTGAACTGCATCAGGATGGTCTCGATCTGGATAGGGAAGATATTCACGCCCTTGAGGATGATCATATCGTCGGAGCGGCCCTTCATACGGTCGAGACGCTTGTGCTGGCGGCCGCAAGGGCAGTCGCCCGGCAGGATGCGGGTGAGGTCGCGGGTGCGGTAGCGCAGGAGCGGCATCGCCTCGCGGTTGATGGTGGTGAGCACGAGCTCGCCCACTTCTCCGTCAGGAACCGGTTCAAGGGTGTCAGGATTGACGATCTCGACGATATAGTAGTCCTCCCAGATGTGGAGGCCGTTCTGCTCCTTGCATTCGAAGGCAACGCCCGGACCGCACATCTCGCTCATTCCGAATGAGTTGTATGCCTTTACGCCGAGCATGTTCTCGATTCGCTTGCGGGTATCCTCGGAGTGAGGCTCGGCGCCGATGACGAGAGTCTTGAGCGCGAGGTCGCGACGAGGGTCGATGCCCTGCTCGCACATCACCTCATAGAGGCGTGCCGCGTAGGACGGGATGGCGTGGACCACTGTGGTGCGGAAGTCCTTGAAGAACTTGAGCTGGCGCAGGGTGTTGCCGGCAGCTGCCGGAACGGTAAGCATCCCGAGACGCTCGGCACCATACTGGAAGCCGAGTCCGCCGGTGAACATTCCGTAGCCGGAAGTGTTCTGGAAGACGTCCTCCGGACGGCAGCCTACCATATAGAGGCAACGCGCGACGGCGTTGGCCCACTGCTCCAGGTCGCGCTGGCTGTGGAGAACCACTGTCGGATTGCCGGTGGTACCTGAAGATGAGTGCAGACGCACGCACTTGCTGAGAGGCACGGATGCGATGCCGAACGGATAAGTGTCACGAAGGTCCTGCTTGGTGGTGAAAGGAATCTTCTGCAGGTCGTCGAGGGACGTGATGGAAGACGGCTTGAGACCGATGGAATCAAGACGTTCGTGATAGAACTTGGAGCCTGCATAGCAGTGCTCCACTGTATGCTGCAGGCGCTCCAACTGGAGATTTTCGATCTCGGCGCGGCTCAGCGCCTCGAATTCGGGATTGTAAAATTCGCTGCTGCTCATTGTAACTTTCTGTTATCTATAACAAATTTACTCTTTCCTTCGCTTCTTGCAAGCGTTCCAGGCTGCTTTACTTCAACTTTTGCTGAAATGCTGAGCACGCTCTTCAGTTTCGCTGCCACTTCTTTCTCCAGGCGGATAATTGGCTCGAAGGTATCGAAGCCGGATGCGAAGAACTCCTGACGCATCTCGACCTGGACTGTGAGCTTGTCGAGATTGTTCTCGCGGTCCACGATGAGAAGATAGTGCGGAGCGCACTCAGGCATACTGAGTATGACGCTTTCAACCTGGCTAGGGAATACGTTGATACCACGTATGATGAGCATATCGTCGCTTCGGCCGAGGAGGCGTCCCATCTTGATGGAAGTGCGGCCGCAAGGGCACGGTTCGTCATACAAGGTACAGAGGTCGCGTGTGCGGTAGCGGAGGAGCGGCATTCCCTCCTTGGTAAGTGTGGTGAAAACGAGTTCGCCGGATGTGCCGTATGGCTCCGGTTCAAGGGTGTCAGGGTTGATGATTTCAGGGAAGAAGTGGTCTTCGTTGACGTGGGACCCGTTCTGCTCTTCACATTCGTAGCTGACGCAAGGCCCCATAATCTCGCTCAAGCCATAAAGGTTGTATGCCTTGATGCCGAGTTTCTCCTCAATCTCCTTGCGCATATTTTCAGTCCAGGGCTCTGCTCCGAAGACGCCCACGCGGAGCTTGATGTCGTCCCTGGTGATGCCCATCTTCTCCATCGTTTCAGCAAGATGGAGAGCATATGATGGGGTGCAGGCGATGCCTGTGACCCCGAGGTCACGCAGAAGCCTGATATGCTTTTCTGTACTGCCGGTTGATGCCGGAAGGACGGAAGCGCCCAGCGCTTCTACACCGTAGTGCACGCCCAGACCGCCTGTGAACAGGCCATAGCCGTAAGCTACTGAAAAGATGTCACCGCGGGTGATGCCGTAAGCCGAAAGGCAGCGCGCCATACATCCGCTCCAGATTCCGATGTCCTTGCGGGTGTATCCGACGATTGTCGGGTTTCCGGTGGTGCCGGAGGATGCGTGGATACGGATGATCTCGCTCTGCGGGGCCGCCATCAGGCCGAACGGATAATTGTCGCGTATGTCCTGCTTGGTGGTGAAAGGCAGTTTGACGATGTCGTCGATAGAACGGATGTCATCCGGCTTGATGTCCATCTGCTGCAACTTGTTGCGGTAGAACGGGACATTGTGGTATGCATATTCCACGATCTTGTGCAGGCGCTCACCCTGAAGGATGCGCCTGTTCTCGCGGGACATACATTCTTTGGTTTCGTTCCAGATCATAAGCTACTTGCTTCCGAGATCAAAACATTTGAGATTGGCTTCGACCACCGCTTCGCCCTTGGCGGCGAAGATGGTCCTGATTGCCTCGCGCAGCTGCGCGGCGTCGAGGATTCCGAGATGGCGGGCAACTGCACCGAGGAGCACCATATTGGCACCCTTCGGGTTGCCGGCCTCGAGCGCGAGAGCGTCGATGTCCAGCTTGAACACCTTCGGCTGGCTATCGAGTTCCGCCTGCAGGGCGGATTCATCCGGATAGTTCGGTATGTTCACGAAAGGCTTTGAAGACGTGATTATCACGCCGTCCTTCGAAAGGTATGGCAAATAGCGGAGAGCCTCCATAGGCTCCATCGAAATGATGACGTCGGCCCCGCCCTTGGAGATGAGGTCGCTCCAGATAGGCTCGGTGCTGAGGCGCAGGTTGCTCTGCACGTCACCGCCGCGCTGGCTCATTCCGTGTACCTCGGCCTGCTTGAGCTGGAGGCCCGCACGTGTGGCGGCTTCGCCGATGACAGTGGCGATGGAGAGGATTCCCTGTCCGCCTACTCCGCAAAGAATTATATCAGTCTTCATTTCTTGTGTCTTTTAAGGGTCTGGAGGCATTCGCGTCTCGGGATGATGACGGAAACGCCATTGTAGTTGATCTCATCACGGATGATGCGGGTGATTTCAGGCATATTGGCCGGGAGCGGAACCACTACGTGGAGATGCTCCGGCTCGACGCCGAGGCCGAGGCATATCGCCTCGAACTTCGATGTGCCGGCGCTGTCCTGACCGCCTGTCATTGCGGTGGTGAGATTGTCGGAGATGATCACTGTGATGTTGGAGTGGTCGTTGACGGCATCCAGCAGGCCTGTCATACCGGAATGGGTGAAAGTCGAATCGCCGATGACTGCGATTGCAGGGAAGAGGCCCGCATCCGCGGCACCCTTTGCCATCGTGATGGATGCGCCCATATCCACACAGCTTGCAAGCGCGCTGAACGGAGGGAGGGCTCCAAGGGTATAACATCCAATATCACCGAAAATGCGTGCGCCAGGGAATTCGGCGGCGACTTCGTTGAGCGCCTTGTACACGTCGCGGTGGCCGCAGCCCGGACAGAGCTGTGGCGGACGCGGCGCGAGGCACTGCGCTTCGGCGAGAGCCTCTGAAGGCTTGACGCCGAGAGCGGAAGCCACGCTGTCCGGCGTGAGTTCGCCGGTACGAGGGAGCGCGCCTGTGAGGCGGCCGACGACCTTGTAGTCGACGCCGAGCAGTGCGCGGACATCCTGTTCAACAACAGGCTGGCCGTCCTCTACCACGAGTATCTTTGAGCAGCGTGCCGCAAGATAGCGGACCGCGCTCTGAGGAATAGGATATTGATTGATCTTAAGAATTGATGCTTTCGGGGCGGCTTCCTTCACATAGTTGTAGCCGATGCCGCAGGCGATGATTCCGAGTTTGCCCTCGCCTTCGATGGCGGCGGCGCGCTCGCTTTCATCAAGGATGTCCTTCTGCTTGTCGATGAGCTCTGCGTACTTTCTGCGCGCGATTGCAGGAAGAAGAACCCAGCCGCGGTCATTTGCAGGGCTGAACTCATTCTGGGCACGCTCGTCTCCTACCTCGACGGCCGCACGTGAGTGGGCAAGTCTTGTAACGACTCGGAAAAGCACCGGCAGTTTTACCTTCTCTGAAAGTTCAAAGGCCTTGCCGATCATATCATAGGCCTCCTGCTGGCAGGACGGCTCGAAGATAGGTACCATCGCGAACTTGCCGTAGAAACGGGAGTCCTGCTCATTCTGGGATGAGTGCATCGACGGGTCGTCGGCAGCAAGGACAACAAGTCCTCCGCCTACTCCGGTGATGGCGGAGTTGACAAATGCGTCGGCACAGACATTCATTCCGACGTGCTTCATACAGACAAGGGCGCGCTTACCGGCATATGACATACCGAGCGCAGCCTCCATCGCCGTCTTCTCATTGGTACACCAGCGGCTGCGGATCGCAGGCGCGTTCTTCTGGATAAATTCCGTGATCTCGGTGGATGGGGTGCCGGGGTAAGCGTATACGCCGGAGAGACCGGCGCGGATGGCGCCCAATGCAACTGCTTCGTCGCCGAGCAACAATTTCTTTTCTGCCATTTCTATTTCTTGAATTCGAAATCGTCGGCGTCATCGAGGACAGGGAACTTCTTGCCGTAATCCTCAAGGTGCTTCAGATCCACAATACCAGTAATCATTCCTTCTGTGCTGTCCGGTACGGCTTCCAGAGTGTCGCCGTACGGATCTATGAACGCAGTGCCGCCGGTGTACTCGCAGACAGGATCGGAACCGGTCCTGTTGGCTGCGAGAACGTAGCACTGGTTCTCGATAGCGCGCGAACGCAGAAGCGTGTCCCACGCGAAGCGGCGCGGCTTCGGCCAGTTGGCCACGATAAGCATCGCGTCGTAGTCTCCGCGGTTGCGGAGCCATACCGGGAAACGCAGGTCGTAGCATACTGCAAGCAGGATGCGTACGCCCTTGTATTCCACTATCTTCCTTTCGCTGCCGGCATTGAAGCGGTGATGCTCGCCGCCGTACTTGAAAAGGTGCCGTTTGTCATACTGGACGAAGGAGCCGTCCGGGCGGACAAAATAAAGTCTGTTGACGAGTTTGCCGTCGCCCGAATCGAGAGCGACGCTGCCGGCGAATGCCGCATTGAACTCGGCCGCCTTGCGCTTCATCCACTGGAGCGCTACGGACGGCTCTTTTTCCACCACCGCGTCTTCCTGAGTCGCGAAACCGGTGGTGAACATTTCAGGTAAGACATACAAATCAGCGCCCTGAGCGCCGTCCAGCAACTTGTCAAGATGCCGGACATTCTGCTCGGGCGAACCCCACAGTATGTCCTGTTGAATGATGGTAACCTTCATTATACTATACTAACATTTACAAATATAGTAAATGCGGTTCCATTATCCAAACAAAGACAGCGTCAATTCGATGCGCTGCGACTCGTAAGCGCAGGGATTGCGCAGGCTGCCGTAATAAGGATTGCGCCCGCTACCAGGAACAACGTCTTGTAGGACATCAGGAACACGAAGAAACTGCTGTCAAGCAGGAGGTGGAACTCTCCGAAGGTGGCAGGAGCGAGAAGGATGAACGCTATGAGCAGTCCACCGACCACAGCGCCGGAAATCAGCGCCGCAAGAAGCAATTTGCGGTACTTGCGGGTCTGAAGTTCGTGATAGACCTTGACATCTTCAACCACATCCAGCTTCTCGTTGAGCGCGGCCATGAAATCGGCACTGTCAGTCAGTTCCGGCTGATAGTCGCTCATAAGTTTTTTAATTTCAAGATCTTCGTTCATAGTTCATCAATGCTTTAAGATGTTCGCGCCCGCGCGAGAGATGTGATTTGATTGTTCCTTCAGGGATGCCCAGGATTGTCGAGATTTCCTTTATCGGCCGGTCTTCCATATAGAAGAGCAGGATTACGGCCTTTTCATTCGGAGGCAGTTTCTCGATGGCCGCATGGAGGTCCTGATGTTCGAAGCGTGAATCGGCACGGCTGTCATCAGCCAGGTTCTGCGCTTC
Source organism: Bacteroidia bacterium (assembly GCA_030537315.1). GTDB lineage: Bacteria > Bacteroidota > Bacteroidia > Bacteroidales > UBA932 > Cryptobacteroides. Next base: position 2,094 of record JAUNNZ010000049.1, on the reverse strand, counting down.
AGGAGACGCCTCGTCAATGGTTTTCGGCCGTTTCTTCCTGGCGTAATCGATGAAGCAGTTGTAGGCTATCCTGTATAGCCAGGTGGAGAACTTGACGCGCGGGATATAGTCTGCCGAGGCGACGTACGCCTTCACGAGCGCGCTTTGCGCGAGGTCATCGGCTTGCGCCCTGTCACCCTCGCACAAAGCCAGGAGAAACCTTCTGAGGCCCTCCTGCTCTGCAGTCACGTTCTTTATGAACTCCTCGCGTGTCACCTGGTGGTACTATTCGTCAAGCTTGTATTTCTTTCCGACAAAGAATGTCAGGACCTTGCCCAGACCTACGGCGAACATTATGGATCCCGGGATTATCGTCACCCATTCGGTGATTCCGGTGGTGACACCGATGATGAGGAAAGCCAGACCGATCAGTCCGACAATACAGCCGCTCTGGAACTGCTCTTTTGCAGATTGCTTGGTCTGGGACTTGATTTCTTTCTTCACCTCGTCCCTGATATCGTTTTTGGACCCGCTTATTGCCGTATAGTCTTCAGGCTTCACACCTTTTTCAAGAGCGGCAAGATAGCGCTGGGTCTTCAATTCCTCCGAGCGTTTTCTGGATGATGTCACCAGGGCGACAATGGAGATCGGAAGCGCAAAGCACAATAATGCCACTACCAGAATATCCTCCAGATCGTACCAGTTGATAGAAAGGATTTCGTTCATTGTAATTATAATTAATTTATTTTGAGAATCTTACTGAACCGGAGCCTGCGATGTGTGTCTCAAGGCCTCCTGTCCTGAGGTTGCCTGAAATATTGCCGGAACCGGAAATCGAAGCGTCAACCACTCCTTTGACTTCCCCATTAAGGTCCATCCTCCCACTGCCTGAAATGCGGAGACCGAGGTTGCCATCAACAAACATCTTCTCAATATCAACATTCCCGCTTCCTGAAAACTTGAAATCAACATCAGACTTCGATTCAAAATGCCTGATATCCACGCTGCCGCTTCCGGCAGAAGAGAACGAAGCGCCGTTGCACTTGAGAGATTCACATTCAACTTTGCCGCTTCCGGACTTTGAGACCTTGAATTTTACGCAGCTGATTTCACCCAACTTGAATGTGCAGCTCCCTGCAGAAGAATAGTGCAAATCAGAATCCGACTTATGTCCCTTATCATCCACGAAATTGCCGCTACCTGATTTAGAGACACTGACGAGATCAGGAGAGTAAACCGTTACACGGAGAACCAGTGAATTGTACTTGCCATCCTCAAGCTTTACTGATAGCGTCGAACCGGATACTTTTGTTATAAGCTTTTCGACGTGTTCTTTTTTACCCTCCACAAGAACTTTTGACTCTTTGGACTGAACATAATAGACATTATATGGTCCTGAGCAGTCAAGCTTGTCAAACGAACTCATCTTGCGTTCTTCAGAATAATCAATACCCTTCTCAGTACAATTGCCAATCACGTTTACGCCATTGAACTTGAAAATCCTGATTCCTGTTCTTTCGCCAGCGAAAACACAAGCAGAAGCAATCAAAACAAGAAGAATTGAAGTTAAAATCTTTTTCATATCATCATAATTTACATTGTTATCGGATCAACATCCGCAATATAAACGAAACAATATATCAATAGGTTGCAAAAATAGCTAAAAAAACACTCTATCCTGCCGCCGCGCCTTCGGCACCGCAGAACAGCTGCAAACCTATTTCTTACCCCATTGATTACCCTATTTCTTACCCTCTAACTTAATTAAGTAAGACAGTATGCCCTGGCAGAGAGGCATAGGATAATGACGGCAATCAAACATAGCGATAATTTAAGGCATGTTTGATACGACCTGCCGCTCTGGCTATACTGGTCGGTGGTTCTTCTCTAACTTAATTAAGTTAGATGCATGGGGAGTCGGGGCGAACAGAGGAGTCATCAATGACTTCGCAGTCATCAGTCATCAACGATAGCCCTCTCCCCGAAACCCTCTCTCCGAGCACAGCGAGACCGACCGCTTTATGCCGACAGGGATAAAACAAGAATGCCCGGCTGGAATCTCCAGTCGGGCATTCGAAAAGCGGCAGCTGCCTACTCTCCCACTTGGTGTAGCAG
>JAUNNZ010000024.1 GCA_030537315.1 Bacteroidia bacterium | reverse complement strand
GGTTACCCATAAATAACACTCAATGATTTTACACCAATACAAGTTGGGAGCCATCCCTATTTCTCCCGACATCCTGAACAAGGCCAATATCGGCCTGTGGGCGTTCGAGCTCGACGAAGGCGAGGCCCCGAGAATGTACGTTGACGATGTCATGCTCGGACTCATTGGATTAACGCATCAGGTCTCTCCTGAAGAAACATATCACGCCTGGTACGACAATATCGATGAAGGTTCCTATGGACTGGTGGCGGATGCCGTGAACAAGATGATGGCGGGGGAGCACGCGGAGGTGCAGTATCCTTGGCATCATCCGGACGGGCGGACAATGGTAGTCCGCTGTGGCGGCGTGCGCAACCCGGAATACACGAGGGGTGCGCGTATCGAAGGCGTCCATCAGAATGTCACCGAAGTCATCCATTTCGATGAAAAGGTGGCCAGTGAGAACAAGCAGATGCTGGATTCTTTTGCCGGAAGGTTCAATACGGTGCTGTTGCTTGATGAAGATGACAGCTTCTCAATAGTCAAGCATAAGCCGGAAAGCAGATATGAAATACCTGAGGCAGATCGTTTCAGCGAATCGGTCAGGACGTTTGCCAATAAATATGTCTATGAACCGGACAGGGAGGTGCTTCTGGAGGCCAATGACGCTTCCAAAATCATCGAACGTGCGAAAATGGAGAAATCCTTCTCCGTTGAATTCCGGATAATCGATATTGAGACCGGTCACCGCCTCTGGTGTGAAGAACTTGTGAGGTATCTGTCCGACAAGAAGGTCGTCGTGGCAATCCGTCTCCACGATAAGGAAATTCTGCAGAAACTTGTGGATGAAAAGCTCTACAAGGAGTATGCTTCGGTGTTCCTTGTAGATCTGAAGGCGGATTATTTCCGTTTTCTCTACAGAAACCCGGAATCCGGCTTCAGTGATATCCCCGGTGGTATATATACAGATACAATCCGGGAATATACTGCACGTGTCCATCCGGATTACAGGGATGGTTTCAGCGGGTTCTGCGACGCTTCCAAAATCATGGAGGCACTTTCCAAAGAAAGCCGCATCGAGTATTGCTACCCTCTGGAAGGTGCGGAGAAGAGGTGGCGGCGCTGTGTCATCCAGCTTCTTGACAGTGAAAATGGTGTCCCGAGCACGTTCATTATGACGTATATGACCATAGACGATGCCCAGGCCGCACATCTTGAACTTTCCGCACAAGTCGCAAAGCAGAAGGAACAGCTTGAGGCGCAGAGCGAAAAACTTAAGGAAGCGCTTGAATCCGCGGAGTCGGCCAACCGTGCCAAGACAGTGTTCCTGAACAATATGTCGCACGATATGCGCACTCCGCTCAATGCCATCATAGGATTCAACAACATCGCGCTCAGGGAGGTCGGTCACGATGACGCAAAGGTCAGGGACAGCCTTGAAAAGGTTGGCCGTTCAAGCGAAATGCTGCTTGACCTTATCAATAATGTCCTTGAAATCAGCAGGATTGAAGCTGGAAAGGTTTCCCTGGTAGAAGAGCAGGGGAATATAATGTACACTTTCTCCGAAGTCGATACTGTGATGTATGAACTCGCGAGGAATGCCGGAGTGGAACTCACATTCGATGTGGGGGATGTCAGGAACAAATATGTCAGGTATGACTCCAAGCAACTTGGAAGGGTTCTGTCCAACCTGATCTCAAATGCCGTAAAATATACCCAGCGCGGCGGTTGGGTCAAGGTCTGTTGCGAACAGCTCGGCTGCGAAAACGAGGGCATTGGACTGTACAAGTACACGGTTGAAGACAATGGCATCGGTATAAGCGAGGAGTTCCAGAAAAATCTTTTCGACCGCTTTGCCCGCGAAAAGTCCTCCACGGTCAGCGGCATTCAGGGCACGGGTCTCGGCCTTGCAATGTGCAAGGAACTTGTTGAGCTGATGGGCGGCACAATCTCCTGCGAGAGCGAGAAGGGGAAAGGGTCGAAATTCACCGTTATCCTTCCGTTCAAGATACAGAAAGGAAAGAATTTCAGGCTTCCTGACACCCAGTCCGATCAGGAGAGCATAGATTTCAGGGGCAGGCGGCTGCTGCTTGTCGAGGACAATGAACTCAATCGTGAGATATCAACGGTGATACTGGAGGAATTCGGCTTCAAGGTTGTCTCCGCCAGCGATGGCGACATTGCTGTGGATATGATGACCGCCGCGAAAGCGGGGGACTACGATGCCGTCATTATGGATGTCCAGATGCCTCGGATGGACGGCTATACGGCCACGCGTATGATACGCGCCCTTGGTACGGATATCTCAAAGATTCCTATCATCGCTATGACCGCCAACGCCTTCGCTGAAGACCGCCAGGCGGCCATTGATGCCGGAATGGATGATCATCTTGCAAAGCCTGTCGACATCAACCGGCTGAAGGATATCTTAGGCAGGTTGCTTTAGCAGTTGGACTAATAGCATATTCGCTATTTTTTCAGCCTGAAACAGCGGATATCTGTTGCATATAATGCCAAAAATGCTGCTCCTCCCCAGAAATTCTAGGGAGGAGTAGCAAAAACAGCCGAAAACGTGACTACCCCCTGTATGGAAATATTGGGTGGTCGCAAATATCGCCAAAAGTGCGACCGGACCAAAAGGTGCGCGGTTCACTAACGGCAGTTGTCGGAGATGATCTGCTCGTAGAGTAAATGGAGGGCGGCATTCGCGAAGGAGCGGATGTTGCCTTTTCTGCCTTTATTGCACTGGAAAAGACGGGTTACAGTGCCTTTGGGGCCGCTTGCGGCCATCCAGACGGTACCTTCGGGATAGCGGCCGTCGGAGCCTTCGGCGAGGCCGGTGGTGGCGACGGAGAAGGTGCTGCCGGTGGCTTTCCTGACTCCTTCCGCCATGGCGGCGGCGACTTCGGCGCTGACTACATTGTATTTATCTATTGTCGCAGACGGGACGCTGAGGATTTTTTCCTTGACTGCAATGGCGTAGGATGTGACTGAGCCGAGGTAGTATTCGGATGAGCCGGAAACCATTGTAAGGAGGTGCGAGATCTGCCCTCCGGTGCAGGATTCGGCTGCGCTGAGGGTAAGGCCGGTTCCGCGCAGTGCTGCGCCGATCTTTTCTTCGATGCGGAGGGGAGTGCTATTCTTCATTGTTAGCGCGTTTCTTGAGGTATTTGAGGCATCTCTGCAGGTAGGAAGGTCCCTTGTATATGAGGCCGGAGCGGACCTCGACGAGCGAGGCTCCGGCGGAGAGGGCCTTGAAAACGCCGCGGACGGTTTCCGTATGGCAGTTCGCGATGACGGGGACACGGCCGTTCGAGTGGTCTACTATCTGCTTGACCTGGTCTATCGTACGGGCCTCTATGGCGTCCAGATTGTTCATTCTGCAGTAGTCCAGCACCACATCAAGCTCGTCGGGCTGCATGGACTCCGGAATCTTGACCACGATAGGCTTGTAGTGACCGTAGGCGAGGCGGGTGTCGAGAAGGGGATCGATGGTAGCGGCCAGGTCAACGCCTGAAATGTCGATAACGAAGAAGTCGCAGAAATCATATGCCAGCGAGAACGTATCCTGGTAATCGGCATTGATGCAGGCGGCAAGGATGTCGTTCTGGGGATCGGCCTGAAGGTTTCTTACAGCGGTGCGTACGGATTTTGCGTTAAGGGGGCCGATTTCAACGAAGCTGAAGCCGAGGTCGTTCAGGTCATTGTAAAGTTCGCCTTCTGTGTCCAGGCCGGCACCGAGTCCGAGGGGATTGTAGAAATTAAGGCCGAAAACCTCTCTCTGAAGGCCTCCGGGGCGGTTGTTGTGAACCAGACGGCTGATGAAGCGGCCACCTGGAATGCTGCCTATTATCTTGAAATAGCGCAGAGCGACGCGGCTGGCGCGCTCCTGATCCATCTTCCGGACGAATGGCCTGATCAAAACGTTGTACATAATACGTCTGCCGGACTTGATCCGGCATTTACAAATATACGTATTATTTCAATTCCTGATAGGTATTGTCGTCGTAGAAAATAACAATTCGTGATATATTGCGTTGGTTTTTAATAAATTGCGCCTTGCTTCTTGAAGTATTCCTTTCGGTTGTTTGCGGCTCGGGAGCAGGGGAGAGGATGTCTGCGGCAGGCTCGATCCCGGCTGTTTCCTCTTCATCAACGAATATGTTTCCGACAGGGGTTGGGTACTCCTGAACTGGCGCTGGAGTGGCTTCAGTGGCCGTTTTGTACATCTTTCCGTTGCCGAGAACAAGCCATTCCAGGTTCAAGGCAGGGTAGTGGCGCGCCATACTTTCAATAAAATCGAAGCCAGGCTTGTTGCGTCCGGCGAGTATATGGGAGATGCTGGCGCGGGCGACTCCGATTTCGTCCGCGAACTGTGACTGCGAGATGTTTTCGGCGGCCAGAAATTGCTGTAATCTGCGGTTCATTTTTCTGAATAGGTGTATTACAAAAGTAACTCAATTCTTTGTGATTTACAAGTGTGACATTTGTAAACGTGTGGCGCGAAAGGGGAGAGAGGTGCGTACTGTTGGTATTATGCCGGTGATGCCATAATTGAGATAGTATTGTTAAACATGCTGATAATAAGTGTGTTATGATTTCGTTGTTTTGATTTGTATCAATTGTTTGGCAATTTTCTGCTTGAAATACCTTGAAAATTGATATCCGACAATTATAGGTAAGTCCACGTAATTTACTGATATTCGGAGTATTATATAGTTGTAATATTTAATATAACACAAACTTATTTTACAATTTGAAATCGTGTGGAACGGGCCTTGGATTATTTGTAAAATTAACAAAACAAAACCGCCATTTTACATTTGTTGACACATTTGTAAAATGGCGGAGCTATATTTTAACGGTGGTTATTTCTCCAGTCGGTCGAGCACAGGATTTGCGTAAATCCTCAACAGAATGTCTTTAAGCTCGGCTTTGTCCCCTATCGAGTCGTCTTTTATCTTTGCGACCTGCTTGTCTATGTACAGCGAGAAGCTTCCGAAGGTGTTTCCGGCGTATTGTTTTTCGTATTCGTGCGTTCCTCTGAGCAGATCGACGGCCATATAATTGGTCGGGAACGGCATATAATTGCTTCTGATCCGCTCGTCAATGAGCCCGCACAGCGCCTTGAAGGCGTCGTTGCCGCCCTTGGCGGCACATTCATCCAGTTCCGCCCGCGTGAGCGGCTTGCAGAATGACAGATGGATCTTTCCCTTTTTCTGGAAGATGCCCGTCTTCATGCTGTTCAGGTCTTCAAGCGGCTTTTTGACATACTGGCGGCGGCGTGAAATGTAGATTTCGCAGGCCCGCTGTATGTCGCAGGACTCATATTCGTAGGAAATGCTTAACGGAATGATGGAAAGCTCGTCGAAATCGGCCGCAAAGTCGCCTTTTCCGCTCATTGAGAACATCTTGAGTACGGACTGGCCCGTAGCGTCACGGCTGTCTTTAGCGCGCCCCTGGCGCTGCGCGATCCATACGTCGGACTCTCCGTCCACCACTACGTTGCGCACGTATGCGGACAGCTGGGTCGCGGCGTGGTAGCGCTCGTGGGCTGGAAGACCCCTGTAAACCTCTATCATGCGGTTAGTGCGCATGATATCCTCTATGAAACGGCTTGAAAGCAGGTTCGAGCCGACGCAGATGTCGGTGCTGTCGTGGCCGTGCTTCAAGAGGGTGTACTGGGTAAGCGCAGGGTCGATGACGATGTCCCTGTGGTTTGAAATGAACAGGTGCTTCCGTGAAAAATCTATGTTCTCCAACCCTGAAACCGTGAAACCGTCGGATGTGCGCAGAAGGATCTGCTTGACGGCAGGGCACATTATCTTCATCTGGAAGTCGTGCACGCTCTTGCAGCTGCGCAGGACGTGCCCGAGTTTCAGGAAGCTGTCGTTCGGGAAAATATACTTTGATATAATGGGCACCAGAGGGTTTCTGGCACATCTTTTCATGGCCTCGACCGCCTGGACGTCATTATACGGGTGTATGTCGTTATAAAATTTGCTCATCTTCTATACAGCAGCGAACTGTCGCCGTAGCTGAGGAATCTGAAACCGTTTTCGAGTGCAAAGTTATAAATTGTCTTCCAATCTCCACCAACAAATGCCGAAATAAGGAGGAGAAGGGTGCTCTGCGGCTGGTGGAAATTGGTCACGAGCATATCCACAACACGGAACCTGAAGCCTGGGACGATAATTATACGCGTACTTGCGCTGACCTCGTCCAAGTTATTCTTTTCCAAGTAGTTGATGATTGCTTGAAAGGACTCTTCGAGAGAGTAGGGGTAATCCCTTTCGTACGGGCACCACTGGGTCACCTCGCGCGGTTCTCCTTCTTCGATGCAGCTGACTCCGACATAATACAATGACTCAAGTGTCCTGACAGAAGTGGTGCCGACGGCAATAACCTTCTTGTGGCTCTCCACGACATCCTTCAGGAATGCCTTGCTGACCACGAAAGGCTCGCTGTGCATGGTGTGGCCGCTGATCTGGGAGGACTTGACCGGCAGGAATGTGCCGGCGCCCACGTGAAGGCAGACGGTCTCAATGTCTATTCCTTTGTCCCGGATTCCGCCCATCACCTCGTCGGTGAAATGCAGACCGGCCGTAGGAGCGGCCACAGAGCCGCGTATACGGGCGTAAAGGGTCTGGTAGCGCTCTATGTCTATAGCCTCCGTTTCGCGGTTCAGATACGGCGGAATGGGCACGCGTCCGCACATTTCAAGTACACGGGAGAAGGGGATGCCTGTCTTCCATGTGAAACGGACAAAGGCTGTCTCGTCCTGCCTTTCAACAAGCTCTGCCTTGAGGCTGACAGCCTGGAGCTCGGAGCCGTCGGGGCAGTCGAAACTCAGGATATCTCCTTTCCAGCGCTTTACATTGCCTACCACGCAGCGCCACGTACAGGATTCCGTAGTGTTGAAAACCGTGGCGTATTCTGCAGGGTCGATGGGTTTCAGGCAGAATATCTCAATGTGCGCACCGGTGTCGCGCCTGAAGAACAGCCTGGCGGGAACGACCTTCGTGTCGTTGAAAACCATTATGGTATTGGACGGCAGCTGCTGCGGAAGTTCTCTGAAAACCTTTTCAGTGCATTTGCCGTCCTTATATATAAGGAGTTTTGAAGAATCACGCTGCGGGAGAGGATATTTTGCAATCCTGGAGTCCGGCAGTTCGTAAGTGAATTCTTCTATACTTATATCAGGAATCATTTGTTACACAATTTATATTATGTTAAGTTGGGGATATTCTCACCCGTACTACTCGGGATAATTGAGATTCTCCTCTTTTACATTTTCCAGAACCTCATTGAGGAATATCGAAGCTTCACGTCGTGCCTCCGGCAGGTCGTGAAGCTTCCAGTTTCCGCAGTCCTTCGGGGCTGCGCCCGGAATCTCTCCGTCAAAGTCCGCAATGAACCTGAACGTATCCTTCATCAGCTCCACGATGTCCTTTGACTCAAGTTCGCCCTTCATCACAAGATAATTTCCCGTCAGACAGCCCATGGGACCCCAATAGACAATCCTGTCGGCCCACTGCGGGTCATTCCTGAGGTATGTCGCGGCAAGGTGCTCGATTGTGTGTATGGCGCCCTGTCCGAGGGCGGGCTCGCGGTTGGGCTCCTTCATCCTTATGTCGAATGTGGTGACCACTTCCCCGCCAACCTGGTCGCGGCGGGAAACATATATGCCTCTCAAGAGCCTGAGATGGTCTATCGTAAAGCTTGGTATCTTATTCATTTATAGATTGTTGATGAATTCCTTGAGAAATCTGAAACGTATCTGGCGGAGATTGTCCCAGAACCCCGCGTAGGTCTCTTTCTGGACCTCGTCAGAGGTATGTATGTCGCTTATGATGCGGAGGCTTATGAATGGCACTCCATAATTCGCACATACCTGTGCGGCTGCTGCGGATTCCATATCAGCCGCGAGCGCTTCCGGGTGAACCGCAAGTATCCTCCTGTCCTCTTCGGTGCTGATGAAGAACTGGTCACCTGTCACGATCAGTCCGAGCTGGACGGGATGGTCGTACGACCTGGCCGTCCTGACCGCAGCGTCAAGCATATGTGGGTCCGCGTTGAAATATAGCGGTCTCCCCTGCACCTGGCCTATCTTGTTCGGCTCGCCGCACCACACGTCGTGGTAGGCTGTGGCGGAAGCGATCACGAAGTCGGATACCTTCTGGCCGGGAAGCATCCCTCCGGCGCAGCCGGAGCTGACTATATAGTCCGGTTTCTCCTTGAGTATCAGCTCGGTAGCCGCCATCGCGGCATTCACCTTGCCTATCCCTGTGACCTTTGTGACAACCTTCTTCCCGGGCACGTCGAAATCCATTTGGGACATCGCTTCGTACTCGGCGTCCATTGCCAGAAGAACACCTATTTTCATACCTTCCATTTTTCGCAAATTTACTCAAAAAACCTTACCTTTGTATGATATGTCAAGAAAGAAAGTTGACCTGGTCCTCCAGGATATTACTATAGAAAACGTCGCGGCCGAAGGCAAGGCCGTCGCACATACTGAAGACGGACAGGTCGTCTTCGTCGAATTCGCCGTTCCGGGCGATGTCGTCGACATCCGCGTGCTGAAGAAGAAAAAGTCTTATATGGAAGGGCGGATCATTGCAGTGAAGAAGCCTTCAGAACATCGTCTGGAGCCCTTCTGCAAGCATTTCGGCATTTGCGGCGGATGCCGCTGGCAGCCTCTCCCCTACGGGATGCAGCTGGAGGCGAAACGCCAGCAGGTATATGACCAGCTGGTGCGCATAGGCCACCTCGAGGTGCCGGAGATAGCGCCGTGCGTCGGTTCAGACAAAACGCAGTTCTACCGTAACAAACTCGAGTTTTCCGCTTCTGACAAGAGATGGATACTTCCTGACGAGGAGCCGGAGGGACTGACTCCGCAGCAGCGCTGCGGCCTTGGCTTCCACGTAGGCAAGTTCTTCGACAAGGTGCTTGACATAGAGAAGTGCTGGCTCCAGCCGGAACCGTCCAATGGGATCAGGATGTTCGTCAAGGATTATCTGCTTTCGCACGGCATCCCGTTCTATAATCTCCGCGAGAATCACGGCATCTTCAGGACAATGTTTGTCCGCACCACCGATGCGGGCGAAGTGATGCTCATAATGTGCTTCGCCAAAGACTTCGAAGGACGCGCGGAGATGCTGGATGCCATTGCTGAAGCTTTCCCTCAGATCACCTCACTTTACTATATCATCAACAGTAAGTTGAATGATTCCGTGGGAGATCAGGAATGCATCCTTTACAAGGGTGATGAAGCGATATATGAGACAATGGAGGGCCTCCGTTTCAAGATAGGTCCGAAGTCATTCTACCAGACCAATACGGGACAGGCTTACAAGCTTTACAAGGTTGCCCGGGAGTTTGCCGGGCTCACCGGTTCCGAGGTCGTGTACGACCTTTATACCGGCACCGGCACCATAGCCCAGTTCGTGAGTGCCGGCGCCTCGAAAGTCATCGGCATCGAATATGTGCCGGAGGCAATAGCCGATGCCGGGATCAATGCCGAAGGCAACGGGATAACCAACTGCGAGTTCTTCGCCGGAGATATGAAGGATGTACTTACGGACGCCTTCATCGAGGCGCACGGACGTCCGGACGTGATGATAGTGGACCCTCCGCGCGCCGGAATGCACCCGGATGTGGTCAGGACCATCCTGAATGCCGCGCCGCGCCGAATAGTCTATGTCAGCTGCAACCCTGCCTCGCAGGCGCGCGACCTTGCCCTTATGGGCGATATGTATGAAATAGTGGCCGTGCAGCCTGTGGATATGTTCCCGCATACGCAGCACGTCGAGAATGTCTGCAAACTTGAATTGAAATGACAATACAGATCATAATACTCATCGTCAGCCTGGCCCTCATCGTCTATGGTGCCAACTGGCTTGTTGACGGCGCTTCCGCGATTGCACGCAAGGCCGGCATAAGCGAATTCGTGATAGGACTGACCATAGTCGGCTTCGGAACTTCCTGCCCGGAACTTGTGGTGAGCCTTACAGGCGCCATCCAGGGGAATGCCGACGTCTCGATAGGAAACGTCGTGGGGTCGAACATATTCAACACGCTGATGATACTCGGCCTGACCGCCCTCATCTCGCCCGTCGCAGTGACTGACTCCAACAGGAAACGCGACATCCCGATCACTCTTCTGGTCACCTTCCTGCTGGTGTTCTGCGGCATGAGTTTCAGCATTGCGGGTATAGGAACCTGCGATAATCTGTCACGTATCGAAGGTATTGTGTTCCTGCTGATTTTTGCTGCATATCTTATTTATTGCTTCAAGTCAGATTCAGGCGCTGCAGAAGAGGATGAAGGCGGTAAGAAGATAAGTAAGATCTGGGTTGCGACGCTCCTTGTGGCAGCCGGTCTTGCCGGCCTGATCATCGGTGGCAAGTACTTCGTAAGTTCGGCCACTTCAATCGCGAAACTGCTGGGCGTTTCCGACAAGTTCATAGCCATCACCGTCCTCGCCGGCGGCACTTCCCTCCCCGAACTCGCAACCTGCATCGTGGCCGCGGCAAAGCACAAGCAGCAGCTCGCGCTCGGAAACATACTCGGTTCCAACGTATTCAACATACTGCTGATTCTCGGTGCCTCCGCCGTCGTCACTCCCCTCTCGCTGTCCGGAATGAATATGGTGGACATCGGTACGCTTCTCCTCAGCGCAGTAATGGTCTGGCTCTGGACATACACAGGCCGCAAGGACCGTATAGACCGCTGGGAAGGCGCGCTGATGCTCTGCGCATTCGTCGCCTACTACGTCTATCTGTTCCAGACGATATAATCTATTTCTTGCTGTAATACTTTGGCCAGCAGGCCTGCAGATATGCCTTGAGGGTGTCCTCGTGGCGGTTTTCCTGAGGTTCGTAGAAAACCTTGCCGGAGAATTCCTTCGGGAGGAATTCAAGGTCCGTGAAGTGTCCCGGGAAATCGTGGGCATATTTGTAGCCGTCGGCATAGCCCAGTTCGGACATCAGCTTGGTCGGGGCGTTCCTCAGGTACAGGGGAACTGCGGCGGTCTTGTCTGATGCAGCCGCTTCCAGGGCAGATGCTATTGCCATATATGCGGAGTTGCTCTTCGGAGAGCTGGCGAGGTATATCGCACACTCGCTCAAAGGGATGCGCGCCTCGGGCATTCCTATGGTATGGACGATCTGGAATGTCGCATTGGCCAGCAGAAGGGCGTTCGGATTGGCCAGGCCGATGTCTTCGGCGGCCAGGATGCAGAGGCGTCTGGCGATGAAAAGCGGGTCCTCGCCGCCGTCCAGCATGCGCGCCATCCAATAGACCGCCGCATTCGGGTCTGACCCGCGTACACTCTTGATGAAGGCGGAGATGATGTCGTAGTGCATCTCGCCGTCCTTGTCGTAGATGGCAACGTTTTCCTGGAGGCATTCGGTTACCATCCTGTTGTCGATGACGATCTCCGGCTTGTCGGAGTTGGCGTCGACGACGATTTCCAGGATGTTCAGAAGCTTGCGTCCGTCTCCCCCGCTCTGGCGGAAAAGCGCCTCGGTCTCGGCGACCGACACCTTGCGCGAGAGCAGGACCTTGTCCGTCGTCAGCGCCCGGTCCAGGAGGGTCTGCAGGTCTTCCACCTCAAGGGACTTGAGGACATAGACCTGACAACGGCTCAAAAGAGGCGTTATAACCTCGAATGAAGGGTTTTCCGTAGTGGCGCCTATCAGAATCACCGTGCCGGCCTCCACGGCCCCCAGAAGGGCGTCCTGCTGGGCTTTGTTGAAACGGTGGATCTCGTCAATGAACAGAACCGGCGCCGCGGCCTTGGAAAACAGCGACCTGCTCTTTGCGGCATCTATCACTTCACGGACGTCCTTGACGCCGGAGCTGACAGCCGAAAGGGTGTAGAACTCCCTGTCAAGGCTCTCGGCCATTATCCGTGCGAGAGTGGTCTTGCCCACACCCGGAGGCCCCCAGAGAATGAAGGACGAGAGGTTGCCGGAGTCGATCATGTTCCTGAGGATACAACCGGGTCCGACAAGGTGCTTCTGCCCGACATACTCGGACAGATTATGCGGCCTCATACGCTCCGGAAGGGGTGCAAGCACTGTTGGTTCCATATCGCGAATTTACTGTTTTGTTGGAGAAAATCAAAGAAATTCCTATCTTCGTCATAGTGTACGGAACCTCTCATATCATCGCCGTTGTAGCGGCGGCATTGCTCTGTGTCAATGCCGGGGCGCAGCGCGTGAGTGCGGGAGTCTTCAATTCGCTCAAGGGGTTCGGCATTCAGGTGGATTCCGACCATTTCGAGGATTTCCATTTCGATTCATTTACTGTTTACGCGGATATTTACGGCATTCCAACCGGACGCAGCAACGCTCCGGGCGTGAAGGCAAACTATTCCCGGAACTATGTCGTCCGGATTTTCGAAGAACCCAATGCGGACCTTGACCTCTATGTCGGGCCGGGATGCACGCTTGGATTCGCCAAGGACTACGAAACCAACTACTACAGGGATTTCTCTGTACCTCTTGTCAAGAATCATGGTGCCATAGCCGCGCTTTCGGGCACTTTCGGCTGCCGCTTCGAATTCGGCCGGCGCATCATTCTCGACCTGTCGATATGCCTTGAGGCAGGCCTCCATATCCGCAAGGACGAAGAACTCGGAAATCTTTGCGTAGGTCTGTACAAGAACGGGATATTCCAGGCTCCATACCCACAGCTTACCATATTGACCACATTCTGATGAAATGCAGACCCCTCATATTGGTTATGCTCCTGGCGCTGGCGGGCACCGGCGCCCATGCGCGTGCGCCGTTCCTCCGGTTCGGCGTCGAGTGGGGGCCGTCTGCCGTAATATATTCAAGCGAACACCTGAACTACCTTGATGATGACAGATCCAGGATATTCGAAAACAAATCCTCATTCGGATTCTCCCCGAACGGATTCATCATGGGGCACATAGGCGTCAATGCCACCAATCTCCTGGCATTTTCAGTCCATTCGGGTTATATGGGAGTAAACAGGAACAACCGCCTGATACCGCTCCTGCTGAGGATGACGGTCGCTCCATCGGGTTTCGATAGCGACGGCATATTCATCTTCGCCGATGCCGGTGTGGGATTCCACCTCAGCCGTGCCGAACAGCCCGACCGCCGGCCGGCCGTCCTGGCCGACGCCGGCGCGGGCTACCGCTTCGCCCTCACTCCGACCTCCAACCTTGAATTCGCGCTCAACCTGAAGGTCTCCGCCGACAACATCCTTATCCCCGACCCTGACAAGGGCGGCTACATTCCGCGTGAGCAGATAATAAAAGACACAGCGAATTCACTGTCGCTGTGTCTGTCTATAGGTTTCTCTTTCTGAGGATCATTTGATTCTGTACGGAGCGTCGTCATACAGGACGAAGCGCTTGGCCTTGCGTATCCATTTCTGCTCTTCCGTCTTGACGTGTTCCTGGACCACGTCGAAGGTGAGACGGCCGCGCAGGTACTCTTCTATCACCGGATCCGCCACTTTCACGAAAAGGCTGTCGAACATTTCGAACTGGCTGTAATGCTCCGTGAAATAATGCATCAGCTGCAAGGTATGCAGAAGAGAGTGGTACTGTGCGCCCGGCTGCAGCATGATCTGGTAGCCGAAACACTTTTCTCCGGCATAACGGCCTGCGGCCGGGGTGAATGAACATGGGCGCAGCATCACGCCGGCCGGGGTCGGGAGGAACCTGACGTCGACGGGCTTGATGAAAGGGGCTCCTATGTATTCGTACGGACGCGCTGTGCCGATGGCGGGCGTGATGGATGTGTTGTTCCAGAGGCCGCCGCCGGAGTACATCTCGCAGGTGAACATCCCGGGAATGTCCGAAGCCGGCGCTATGGTCCACGGAAGCAGATCCTTGCCCACGTCGGAAACCAGGGCTGAAACGATATGCAGAGGGAATTTGGCGTCTATCTCATTGTAGTAAAGGGTGCAGAGCTCGCCGAGGGTGAGCCCGTGACGGTGCGCGACCTTCGGGGTCCAGATATCCGCCTCGATGGCGGGGATCGTGCCTTCCACTACCCTGCCGGCCGGATTGATGTGGTCTATGATATAGATTGCAGGACCGTCGAACATGCGCGCGCGCATGGTCAGGAGCTGCATCACGTCCCTTGTGTAGTTGAAATAGCGTGCTCCCACGTCCTGTATTTCAACCACGAGGGCGTTGAGCTCCTCGATGTCGGCGGCATCGAATTCGATGTGGTTGGTGCCCGGCGTGAGTTCGGTGTCGCGCGGCTTGAAGACCTTTGCAAGGTTGCCTCTCTCCCTGAATACGTCATAAACGTATCTGCCATGGAAAGGGTCCCAGCAGTTCTGGGTACAGAATACGCCAACCTTTCCCTCGACAAGGCCTTTGTCGAGCTGGTCTTCGATCGGAGTGGTCCTGAAACTGAACATATCAGCCTATGATCTTTCTGGCAAGGGCTATAACCTCTTCGCCAAGTTTGACCGCAGCCTCTTCGGTCTGGGCCTCGGAGTAGATCCTTATGATAGGCTCCGTGTTGGACTTGCGCAGGTGAACCCACTGCTTGCGTGATTCGAAATCTATCTTGACACCATCTATGGTGTTGACCTTCTCGTTCCTGAACTGTTCTTTCATAGCGTCGAGGATCTTGTCGATAAGGGCGCTGTCGGAAAGGTCGATCCTGTTCTTTGCGATGAAATACTGAGGGAGCGTGGCCTTGTAGGCGCTTGCGCTCAAGCCCTTGTGGGCGAGGTTGGAAAGGAAGAGCGCCACTCCGACCATAGCGTCGCGGCCGCAGTGGGAAGACGGATAGATCACTCCTCCGTTGCCTTCTCCGCCTATCAGGGCGTTGACTTCGTGCATTTTCGTGGTTACGTTGACCTCGCCTACCGCCGCGGCGTAATATGTGCCGCCGTGAGCCTCGGTCACGTCGCGCAGGGCGCGGCTCGAGCTGAGGTTGGAAACTGTCGCAAGGTTCTTCTGGCCCTTCTTCACGGCTTCGTCGAGCAGATAGTCGGCTACGCTGACAAGGGTGTATTCCTCCACGAACGGCTGGCCGTTCTCGCAGATGAACGCGAGACGGTCCACGTCGGGGTCGACGCTTATGCCGAGGTCCGCCTTCTCGCGGACAACGGTCTCGCTGAGGTCAACCAGGTTCTTCGGAAGCGGTTCGGGGTTGTGTGCGAAGTCGCCGGTAGGCTCTCCGTTAAGCGTGATGCACTCTACGCCAAGCTTTTCCAGCAGACGAGGCATGATGATCCCGCCGACCGAGTTGATGCTGTCGAGGACGACCTTGAAGCCGGCCTTCCGTACGGCTTCGGCGTCAACGGCCTCGAGCGCGAGCACGGATGCGATGTGCTCGTCGGTGTAGTCGTGCTCTTCGATGCGGCCGAGTTCGTCGACTTCCGCGAAGTCGAAATCACCCGTCTCCGCGAGGTCGAGAATGGCCTGGCCTTCGGCCGCCGTGAGGAACTCGCCCTTCTCGTTGAGAAGCTTGAGGGCGTTCCACTGGCGCGGATTATGGCTCGCGGTGAGGATGATGCCGCCGTCGGCATTGGAGAATGTGACCGCGAGCTCGGTGGTCGGCGTGCTCGCGAAGCCGCACTTGACCACGTCCACGCCGCAGGCCACGAGGGTTCCGCAGACAAGCTGCTCGACCATCTGGCCGCTGATGCGGGCGTCGCGTCCGACGACCACTTTGTACTTGCTGCCGTTGTTCGGCTGTGGTCTGCGCTGCCTGAGGCAGGCGCAGTATGCGTATGTGAATTTTACGATGTCAACAGGGGTGAGTCCTTCGCCGCAAGGTCCGCCGATCGTGCCGCGGATACCTGAAATGGATTTGATGAGTGTCATAGTATGCAAATATAGATATAATTGCTAATTTTGCTGACCAAAATTTCAAGTATTATGAATATCACCGGCTTCTGGACCATACTCCTCCTCATCATATCAAACGTGTTCATGACTTTTGCCTGGTATGGCCAGCTCAAGCTTCCCGATCTGGTGCCGTCCTCAAAGAACTGGCCGCTGATAGTCATCATACTCCTCTCCTGGATCATCGCACTCTTCGAGTATTTCTTCATGATCCCAGCCAACAGGATAGGCTCCAATACCAACGGCGGTCCTTTCAACCTGATGCAGCTCAAGGTCATCCAGGAGGTGATTTCCCTGACAGTATTCACAGTGATAGTGGCTCTCGTATTCAAGGGCCAGCCTATCCAGTGGAACCACATAGTTGCATTCTGCTGCATGATTGCAGCCGTTTTCTTCGTATTCTTGAAATAACACGTATGAACCGCCATCTTATCCTGCTGGCGGGCGCACTGGCCTCTGCTGCGGGACTCGTGTCCTGCGCAGTGAACGATAAAGGCATCGCCAACGACGCCCTTCAGCTGACATTTTCCGAACCAGCATCCACATGGGAGGAATGTGTGCCTCTCGGAAACGGCCGTCTGGGTGCAATGCCCGACGGCGCGCCGGGCCGTGAAACCATTGTCCTGAACGAGGAGTCGATGTGGTCCGGCAGCGAATGGGACCCGGTCAATCCGGACGCACTCGAGTGGCTTCCGGCAATTCGTGAGAAGCTGCGCGAAGGCGACAACATCGCCGCGCAGGCACTGACCTTCCGGCACTTCACCTGCAGCGGCGGAGGCGGGGAAAACCCGCGCTACGGCTGCTACCAGACGCTTGGAAAACTTGTCATCGAATATGGCGGAGAGGCCGCCGCAGGCGGTGATTACTGCCGCAGGCTGAGCCTTCGCGACGCAGTCGCCACCACTGCCGGCGCTTCCCTGCTCCGCGAATATTTCGTGTCGATGGCGGATGACGTGATAGTCGTGCACCTCAAGTCAAACGGATCCCCTTTGGATTTTGAAATCTCCCTTGAACGCCCGCAGGATGCGGAAATGTCACGTGACGGTTCGTCCGTGACCATGCAGGGCACCCTGCCTTCCGGCGAGCCCGGTAAAAAGGGTGTGAGCTACTTCTGCGAGGCGCGCAAGGTCCTCCTGTCGGACAGTGAAGCTCTTGTTCTCGTGGGAGCCGCCACTGACTATCTGTCCGTCCGCGACGCCGTGCAGGCGGACCCTTCCGAGATCGTTTCGCGCGTGCGGGAAACACTTGACAGGGTGTCTGCCATGCCGTATGACGAGCTGAAAACCAGACACATAGCGGAACACAGAAAGTATTTCGACAGGGTCTCCGTACAGTTCGGCGACGCCGCCGCTCCTGACAGCGCGGCGCTGTACCTGCAGTACGGCCGCTACCTTTTCATCGCGTCCAGCGCCCGCGCCGTACTGCCTCCCAACCTTCAGGGCATCTGGGCCGACGGCGTATATACGCCTTGGAACGGGGACTACCATATGAACATCAACGTGCAGATGAACCACTGGCCGATGGAGCCGGGCAACCTGTCCGACCTCTGCGAGCCTTTCACGAGATATGTCGAGGACATCGTGCCTTCCGGAGAACGCACTGCGCGTGATTTCTATGGTACTTCCGGCTGGACGGCCCACGTGCTGGCCAACGCCTGGCGCTTCACAGCACCGGCTGAAAACCCATCCTGGGGATCCAGTTTCACCGGGGGTGCCTGGGCGGCCCTCCAACTGTGGGAACACTATCAGTTCACCCTTGATGAAGACTATCTCAGACGGGTCTATCCTGTACTTAAAGGAGCGGCTGAGTTCCTTGCATCCAACTTGTTTGTATTCAACGATGAAGGCTGGCTTGTTACAGGGCCTTCAACCTCGCCTGAAAACCGCTACAGGACAGCGGACGGACGAGTATGTTCCATCTGCGCCGGACCGGTTATGGACACCCAGATATGCCGGGAGATTTTCGCCGCCGTATGCAAGGCGTCCGAGGTGCTGGGAGAGGACGGCGACTTTGCCGGCAGGCTTGAAGACATATCAGGGAAACTCCCTCCTATGCAGATTTCCCCTGACGGGTACCTGCAGGAGTGGCTTGAGGATTATGAGGAGGTCGAACCGGAGCACCGCCATGTCAGCCATCTTTTCGGCCTCTACCCCGGAACCACTCTGGATACGGATGGGTTGAAGGATGCCGCCCGCGAGACGCTCAGGCGCCGCGGCGATGCCGGTACCGGCTGGTCGCGCGCCTGGAAAATAAATTTCTGGGCCCGCCTCGGCGACGGCAACCACGCATACAGGATATTCAAGAACCTTCTGGAACCTGTCAGAAGTTCCGCTGACGGCTCGGTAAGCTATTCGGGTTCGGGTGCCGGTACCTATCCAAACCTCTTCTGCGCCCATCCGCCTTTCCAGATCGACGGTAATTTCGGCGGCAGCGCCGGTATTATGGAAATGCTTCTCCAATCCCACGAAGTGCGTCCGGACGGCACCAGAGTCATATCTGTACTGCCAGCCATCCCCGATGAATGGCAGAACGGTTCATTCAGCGGCTTGCGCGCCCGTGGTGGCATAACTGTTGCTTGCAGATGGAGGCGCGGGCGCATAGTGCGCCTCAAGATTGACAACCCGGACAATGTCCCGATAGAGGTTGTACGCAACAAATAATCCGTATATTTGTACAAACTGAAACTGATATGAAGAAAATCATCCTTTTCGTCGCCCTCGCCGCGACATCTTTCACCCTCTTCGCCCAGCCGAAGCAGGGCGCTGCAAGACCATCGTTCGCAGGCTTCTTCGGCCCGCGCCAGGAAACCGTACAGGTATGGCCTGACGGCGCTCCGAACGCTTTTGAAATCACCGCGGAGGAGCGTGAGCGCGTGAAGAACAACGGCAGCGACTACACGGTCGCCACCCTTGACATCTACCCTGCCCGCAACCCTAACGGACTCTGCGTCATCGCCTGCCCTGGCGGCGGCTATGCAATGCTCTCCAATACCCACGAGGCAAAGGATTTCAAGGACTGGTACAACGCCCGCGGCATAACCCTCGCCGTACTGCAGTACCGTCTCCCGCGCGAACATCACGATGTCCCGCTCAGCGACGTCAAGGAAGCGATACGCATCATGAAGGGGCGTGAAGACCTCGGCGTCAAGCACGTGGGCGTGATGGGCTGCTCTGCCGGCGGCCACCTCGCTTCAACCGCGGCCACCCATATCACCGGCGACCTCCGTCCGGAGTTCCAGATCCTCTTCTACCCTGTCATCACCATGGACCTTTCATTCACCCACAGGGATTCACATGACCGCCTTATCGGCAAAGACGCCTCACAGGAGCTTGTCGACCTCTATTCAAACGACAAGCAGGTCACCCCTGAAACCTGCCCTGCCTTCATCGTAGCGGCATCGGACGACTTCCTCGTGCCCGTCAAGAACAGCCTCGTCTACTATCAGGCGCTCGTTGACAATCACGTTAGCGCGACGATGCACCTCTACCCTACCGGAGGACACGGATTCGGCGTAGGTGACAACTATATCTACAAGGCCGACTGGTCACAGGAATTAAATGACTGGCTCAACGTTGTAATTAAGAAATAAATTGCTATCTTTGCGCCCGATTTCAAAACACTAGTGTAATTATGAAAGAAGGAATCCATCCCGAAACCTACCGACTTGTAGCTTTCAAGGATATGTCAAACGAAGATGTGTTCATCACACGTTCTTGCTGTACGACCAAGGAGACCATCACCGTCGACGGTGTTGAGTACCCTCTCTACAAGCTTGAAATCTCCAACACATCACACCCGTTCTACACTGGCAAGGTGAAGATCGTAGATACCGCCGGCCGTGTTGATATGTTCTACCAGCGTTACAAGTCCCGCAAGAAGTAATTTCCTGCGAACAGATAGGAAAAAGCCCGGAGCACAAGGTGTCCCGGGCTTTATTTTTGTTATATTTGCGGAAAATCAACATTCATTATGACTGGAAAAGGTAAATTCATCTCATGGTTCATCGCGATCGTTGTGGTTGCGGCGGCCGTATTCGTGTATATCAAGTTCTATTTCGTCTTCGGCGAGGGCGTCAAGGCGGGTGAACTCAATCAGATAGTGTACAAGGGCTGGGTTTGGAAGACCTATGAGGGAAGACTGATCCAGACCGGTTTCAAGGGTGCCAAGCAGGGCGGCAGCATCCAGTCCAACGAGTTCGAATTCTCCGTTTCGGACGAGGCGGTAGCCGATTCCCTCATGCACTGCAGCGGCAAGCACGTGGAACTCAGGTACAAGGAGTACCGCGGCATGCTCCCTTGGCGCGGAATGCAGAAGTACATCGTCACCGGCATCGAATCGGTTACCGATGCCGACCACACGACCGAGATACCGATCACCGTCTCAGAACTCTAGCAAATGACAGCAAGCGTACTTCTTGCGGCCGCGACCATACTCGCGACCGTTTCCACGACCGTACCGGAATCGCCGGAAGGCAGGACGGTTACGGTGGACGATATGTTCTCAGGCAAACTCAGACCCCAGACCTACCGTGACTGGCATTGGAATGACCAGGGCCTGTTCGAGGACGGCGCCACGCCTGACAGGAAGGTGACATACAAGCTGCCGCAGCCGGAAAATGATGATATCAGCTATGGCGCCGTTCCGTCCAGGAACGAGTTCGGCAGCAATTCGGGAGTAACCCCTTCCCCTTCCGGAGCCCTTCTTGCGGTCATACGCCGCGACGAAAGCCTGGTGGGCAGTTTCCCTCTCCTGAATATCAGGACCCGCACAGGAAGCCTTAAAAGCGTCAAATATCCGATGAACGGAATGAGCTCCGAACGCCTTGCCCTCTGTGTCTGCGACACGCTCGGACATATCCTGACCACGCTGGACGTCACTGACTTCGAGTCCGACCGCTATCTGACCAACGTCAGCTGGTCTCCTGATGACAGATATCTCTTCGTGCAGGTCCTCGACCGCGCCCAGCATCATATGCATCTCAATATGTACCGCGCCTCCGACGGCGGCTTCGTGCGCACCCTCCTGACTGAAGAGAACGATGCCTGGGTGGAGCCGGAGAACCCTCTGTACAACATAAAAGGCACGTACGATTTCATCTATACCACCGACAACCGTGACGGATACAGTAATCTCTATCTGCTCGACACGCTGGGAACGGTTCGCAGGATTGCGGCCTGTAATGCCGACATGGCATACGAAGGCAATGACGGCGCCTGGGTATATTATGACTCCCGCGAGGTCTCCCCTGTCGAGAACCATCTTTTCCGCATTCAGCTGAAACCGTCGAAGAAGATTTCAAAATACAAAATAGGGAAACCGCAGCAGCTTACGCAAGGCGGCGGGATGCACAGCATCAAGCTCAGCCCGGACTGCAAGCAGTTCGTAGACACATACAGCGCTCCTGAGATTCCGGCTGAAACCAGGCTCTGCAACGCTGACGGAAGCATAGAGAAGGTGCTTCTCGTGTCGCCGGACCCGCTTGACGGATTTGCCCGCTGCGAGGTCGAACTCGGCACCGTAAAGGCCGCAGACGGCGTCACGGACAACTATTACCGGCTGATCAAGCCTCTTGGATTCGACCCGTCGAAAAAGTATCCTCTCATCGTTTATGTATATGGCGGCCCTCATTCCCAGATGGTGAACGGTTCCTGGCTTGGAAATATCCGTATGTGGGAGATGGTGATGGCGCAGCGCGGCTATGTGGTATATGTGCAGGACAACCGCGGCACCAGCTATCGTGGAGCGGCCTTCGAAAAGGCCATAAACAGACGTTGCGGCCAGGAAGAGGCCGCCGACCAGATGGCGGGCCTGAACGCGCTGCTTGACCGCTCCCCTTGGATTGACCGCGACAGGATTGGCGTTCACGGATGGAGTTACGGCGGATATATGACAATCACTCTGCTCACCCATTATCCCGATGTGTTCAAGGTCGCTGCTGCAGGCGGCCCTGTTATTGATTGGAAGTGGTATGAAATAATGTACGGAGAGCGCTATATGGACAATCCTGTCAGCAACCCGGAGGGTTTCGAAGAGACTTCCCTGATGAATCAGACATCCAATGTCAAGGGCAGGCTGCTGATCATCCAGGGAGCGGTCGATGAGACCGTCGTATGGCAGCATTCGCTCAGTTTCGTCCAGAAATGCATAGAAGAAGGCGTGCAGCTGGAGTATTTCCCGTATCCCGTGTCCGAACACAATATGAGGGGGAAGAATGCGGTGCATCTGTACAATAAATTGACAGAATATTTTTTGACCAATCTATGAAAATGAAGATATCTGCGGCCCTGGTCGCACTGGCTCTGCTGCCGCAGCTGGCTTTCGCCCAGAGCAAGGCGGAGACAAAGCTTTATCAGAAGACCGTTTCCAAGCCTTCTGTAGCCGCTTTTGACAAATTCCTTAAGAAGTACCCCACTTCGGTCTATGCGGCCGAAATACAGGCTAAAAAGGACACTTTGCTTATCATATCCCCCTACTCCCTTGCCGATGCGGAGCAGATTGCATCCGGTTTTATGGAAGGATACAAGGTCAAGGCCCAGGCTTGGAGGACTGATGGAGTCGACCATATATCGGGTGTTGGATTCAAGGATTACGAATGCAGATATATGCTGCTTGAGAAAGGAAAGGACGCTTGGACCGTTACTTCAGATTATGGTGTGCTACACGGTTATATAAAGGAAGATAGCCACTTTGAATTCGTTGATTCAACCTATGTTGTCAAGATTGCCGGACTCGAGTATTTGAGGTTCAACAGACTTGCTGAATACGCATCAGGTGACAGCCTTGAATATGTCGCCCATCTTTTCTGCCCGAAGGAGGATTATAGAAGCTGCTCGCTTTGGTTCATCGGAAAGAAACTGGCCGACGGTACGGCTGAAGGCAGGATAGCCGATGGCCTGGAACCAAGGATGGACACGCCTCAGATGATATATCTCAAGTCTGAACTTCAGAAGGTCCCCGGCCTTTACGAGTTGCCAATGAGCACGATCCTTACCGACGAATCCATAAAATGGTGGCTTGACAGTAATCCTGACGCACTGACGACTGCCAGGAGCATCCGTTTCGGACTGATTCCCGAAGAGAGTTCGCTTGCGCAGACTTATGAGAGCATGAAGAAGGAAAGCAGCCAGAAGTACCGTGCTGCAATGTTCGATATCCGCGATTATACTGTAGTGGTCGTGTATGACCGTTCTTCCGGCAAATACATCCTCGCCTGGGCCGAACCTGAATGCAAGGACCACAAAAACGGCCGGCTGCTCAACAATATCTACTTCGAGGACGGTTCCACTCTCGTGCTCTTCTACTATCACGGAAAGAAGACCTTCAAATACCGTCTTAACCTGTCAAGCAAGTCCTTAAGGCGTTAAAATCCGGTCAAAATTGTTGCTAACATTTTTGTTACAATGATTAACAAAAATGTTAAATCTCTTTGGTTACAATTATTTGTAAAGGAATTGGTGTAAGACCTACATCAGAAGCCTCATTGCATCCAGAAGTTCCTCAAGATTGATCGGTTTGGCGATATGGTCGTCCATTCCGGCATCGAGGGACTTCTTTCTGTCTTCTTCGAACGCATTGGCTGAAAGCGCGATGATAGGAAGGCTCCTGCCTCCGGGCAGAACCCTGATGGCCTTCGTCGCCTCATAGCCGTTCATCACAGGCATCTGTATGTCCATAAGGATAAAGTCATAATAGCCGGGACCGTCCTTTGCGAACTTCTGGACAGCCTTGCTCCCGTCTTCGGCCACTTCCACCGCCATGCCGGCCTCGTTGAGCAGCACGGTGGCTATTTCGCGGTTCAATTCATTGTCTTCAACGAGCAGGACTTTCTTTCCGTTGAATACACCGTCGAACTTGGCTGTCTGCGGCACCTCTTCGACCTTGTCCTTCGTGGTGAACATCCTGATGGATTCGTCGTCCATGACTGTAAGCGGAATCTCGATGGTAACGGTCGTACCCTTGCCTGTCTGGCTCTCGATACCGATCTCACCATCTGCCATATCGACGATGCGCTTCACTATCGACATGCCCAGGCCGGCGCACTCCTGCTTTGAGACAGATGAGGTCGCTTCCCTGGAAAACGCTTCATAGATATGACCGAGGAATTCTTCGCTCATGCCGATACCGTTGTCTGAAACGATGAAGCGGAACCTTGCGCAACGGTCTCCCGCATCTTCGGCCTGGCTGACATCATATTTGATTGAACCGCCTTCTCCGGTGTATTTCACGGCGTTCGAAATGATGTTGATGAGCACTTCCTTTAAATGCAGCTCGTCTCCAAACACATATGGATTCTGAATGCCGTTGACCTTCATTTCGAAATCGATGCTCTTCGGAATCGCCAGGGAACGGCCCATCAGTTCTGTGTCCCTGATTATCTCACGGATATCCATCGCATCCTTCGTCAGCTTCATCTTTCCGGCTTCGATGCGGCTCATTTCAAGGATTTCGTTGATGAGTTCAAGGAGGTGGCCGCAGGACACCTTTATTTTATGCAGGGAATCAAGCGCAGTGTCCTTCTCGT
Source organism: Bacteroidia bacterium (assembly GCA_030537315.1). GTDB lineage: Bacteria > Bacteroidota > Bacteroidia > Bacteroidales > UBA932 > Cryptobacteroides. The sequence goes on along the minus strand of JAUNNZ010000024.1, from coordinate 10,605 downwards.
CTATGTGCTTGATGGCAATGTCCGTGAATCCAAGAATGGCATTCAACGGTGTGCGTATGTCGTGGGACATACTGAAGAGGAAGGTCGTCTTGGCTTTGTTGGCGCTGTAATTCTGCATGCTCTCGCTGATCCTGGCTTCCAGCATCCCGGTCACTACGAATGAGTAGATGATGCAGAATCCGAGCATATACCCTATGGAATATGCAGGTGCGTCCGGATAGAGCAACTGGAACGCACCACAAAGAATAGGAGCCGCTGAGAATGCAATGACTGCCAGATAATTGGATTTGTCATTGTTGTTTTTGAACAGGCATATCAGCGCAATGGCGGCCATCGTGATATAGTTTGCGTACTGTGCATAGAACAGGAACTTGCGCAAAGGTCCCGTGCAGTATTCGCCTGCATTGTCCACGTAGAAGACGCAGTTGCTGTTGAAGTTGATGACCAGAAGGGCGAGTTCCGTAAGGAAGAGCGCGATTGCTACGCTGTAGTATATGCCTTTGCTTTTGACGTTCCCGACATAGGTGAGCACGAAATGAAGCCATACCAGAGGCGTGAATGCTGCGAAAACGTGGAATATGGTCGAGGATATGAACAGCAGGGCGTCATTCATTACCAGATGGCTCGCACAGATGCCCCAGAAGCCGTCAGCGATACAGAATATCACGATCCAGTCCGCAAGCCATATGAATGCCTGGTCTATTTTGTTGCTTTTGGATAGACTGACCCTTGTCCTGGCGGGCAGAAGGATGGCGACCATGGAGCAGGCGAAGGCTGTAACCGCGTATAATAAATGTACCATAGTTTGTTGTTTGAGCGATATTTCCTTCCAAGATAGGAAAATTCGATATTAATTCCTATATTTGTCGGAGTTATGTTTAGTAGGATATATACTCACTGCCATCACCATCATCACCATCTCCTTTAGATTTGGTAGGCCTTGGCACGTACGATATTGAGTATATTTCGGGTCGGCTTACCACTGCGGTAAGCTTTTTTTGTGTAAATTTGAAAAGGTTGATTATATGTTACGTTTAGCAATTCAGTCAAAGGGCCGTCTCAACGAAGACTGCACCTCCCTTTTGCAGGAAATAGGAATCTCCGTCGATGATTCCAAGAGGAAATTCCTCTCCAAATCGGCGAACTTCCCCCTGGAAGTCCTTTATATGAGGGACGATGACATACCTCAGGTCGTTTCCGCCGGAACCGCGTCTCTCGGTATTGTAGGTCTCAACGAAGTCGAGGAAAAGGGCTTCGACGTTAAGATCGAAGCAAAGCTTGGCTTCGGCGGCTGCCGCATCTCCCTTGCGATCCCTAAGGCCGATGAATATAACGGCCCGCAGTATTTCAACGGCAAGCGCATCGCCACCTCCTACCCTAACATTCTTAAGAAATTCCTTGCGGAGAATGGCATCCAGGCCAATATTGAGGTCATCACCGGTTCTGTGGAGATAGCACCGGCCGCCGGCATAGCCGACGCCATCTTCGACATCGTCTCCTCCGGCGGCACCCTCGTGTCAAACGGACTCAAGGAGGTGGAGAAGGTGTTCTTCTCCGAAGCCGTCCTCATCAGCAACGGCAATCTGTCCGCCGAAGACCAGAAATACCTTGACGAAATACTTTTCCGCATCGATTCCGTAAAGGTTAGCCGCGGTCAGAAGTACATCCTGATGAACCTGCCGGAGGCAGCCATCGAGGAGGCGATCAAGATACTTCCCGCCATGCGCAGCCCTACCGTGATGCCGCTTGCTGCCAAAGGGTGGTACTCCCTCCATTCAGTCGTCAACGCCGACGACCTCTGGGAGAAGATACGCCAGCTCAAGGCCATAGGCGCCGAGGGTATCCTTGTATTGACCGTTGACAAGATCATCCCATAATATGAACATATACGAAAATCCAGCCAGAAGCGAATGGGAGGCCATTTGCAGACGCCCTTCCGACAGCAATCCCGTCGTCAGGGAAAGGGTCACGGCAATCATTGACCGTGTCCGCGCCGACGGCGACAAGGCGCTCCGCGAGCTCGCGGAGGAGATTGACGGGCGCTGCCCGGAAAGCATACGCGTGAGTGACAGGGCGGTTCGCGAAGCGTGCCGGCTCGTGTCCCCGGACGTCAGGGATGCCATCAAGGCAGCGATGGGAAATATCGGAAAGTTCCACAAGAAGCAGCTCCCAAAGGAGATAAAGGTCAGGACCGCACCGGGAGTGACCTGTATCCAGCGTCCTGTCCCGATCAGCCGTGTCGGCCTGTACATTCCGGGTGGTACCGCTCCCCTGTTCTCCACCGTTCTTATGCTGGCCGTTCCGGCAAAACTTGCCGGGTGCGGCGAAGTGGTTCTCTGCACCCCTGCGGGGAAAAACGGCAAGATCGCCCCTGAGGTTCTGTATGCCGCCAAGTGCTGCGGCATTAAGAAAATCTATGAAGTCGGTGGTGCCCAGGCGATTGCCGCAATGGCTTTCGGTACCGAAAGCGTTGATAAAGTTGATAAAATATTCGGCCCTGGCAATCAGTATGTTACAACTGCAAAACAGATTCTCGGAGGAAGCGTCGTGGCAATAGATATGCCCGCCGGTCCGTCCGAGGTTATGGTGATTGCCGATTCCGAGGCGGACCCTGAATTCGTGGCCGCGGACCTTCTGTCCCAGGCCGAGCACGGACGTGACAGCCAGGTGGTGCTTGTGTGCGACAGCCGTGATTTTGCATCCGGCGTCGAAGAGCAGGTCAAGCGGCAGCTCAGGGACCTCGGCCGTGCCGAGTTTGCCGAGGCGGCTCTTGAAAAGAGCAGTTTCGTGATTTTCAGGAAAACTGCTGATATGGTTGACTTTGCGAACGAGTATGCTCCCGAGCACCTCATAGTATCCACGAGGAAGCCTTACAAGATAGTTGACGACATCACTGCGGCAGGCAGCGTTTTCGTAGGTGACTTCACTCCGGAAAGTGCCGGTGACTATGCTTCTGGTACCAACCATACCCTTCCTACCTGTGCCTGGGCCCGCTCCTACAGCGGTGTGAACATAGACAGCTTCATCCGCAAGATGACAATTCAGGAGATTACACGCGAAGGGCTTGAAGGTCTTTCCAGGACTATCGTGTCAATGGCTGAGGCGGAGGGCCTGCAGGCTCACGCCAATGCAGTTAAAGTCAGGATAAATGAAAAGTGACGACATCAGGGCGCTGGTGCGCCCCAATATACAGAAGCTCTGTCCGTATTCAACGGCAAGAGATGAATACAAGGGATCGATAGGCGTCTTCCTTGACGCCAACGAAAGCCCCTTCCCTACCGGCTGGAACCGTTATCCGGATCCCCGCCAGGCCGCGCTTCGCGAGAAACTGGCGCCGATCAAGGGCGTGAAACCGGAGAATATTTTCTTCGGCAACGGCTCCGACGAGGCCATAGACTTGATATTCAGGATTTTCTGTGTCCCTGGGAAGGATAACGTGGTGGCTATTGCACCGAGCTATGGAATGTATGCGGTTTCGGCTGACATCAATGACGTCGAAGTGCGTGAGGTGCGGCTGAACGAGGATTTCTCTCTGCCTTTCGACAGACTTATGGCCGCCTGTGATTCCAATACCAAAGCCATTTTCCTCTGCAGTCCGAACAACCCGTCCGGCAATGCCTTCTCAAATGAGGAGGTATTCAGGGTCCTGGAATCCTTCGACGGTATGGTGATCGTGGATGAGGCATATATTGACTTCTGCTCCGTACCGAGCCTCCTGGGAAGCATTGACAGATATCCGAACCTTGTGGTATTCCAGACATTCTCCAAGGCCCGAGGCCTTGCAGCCCTGCGTCTCGGACTTGCCTTCTCGAACCCATACGTCATCAGTGTGATGATGATGGTCAAATACCCATACAACATCAATGCATCCACCCAGAAGCTCGCCCTGGCGGCGCTGGACACCCGGATCGACGGGCAGGTTGCAGAGATTGTGGCGCAGCGCGCACGCGTGGCGGCCGCGCTGCCGCAGTATTCCTTCGTCAGGAAGGTGTATCCGAGCGAAGCCAACTTCATTCTCGTGAAGGTTGATGACGCCAATGGGCTGTATGACCACCTGATAGCTGATGAGATCATCGTCCGCAACCGCAACAAGGTTGTGGGCTGCGCCGGCTGCCTCCGCATCACCATCGGCCTGCCGGAAGAAAATGACAAACTTCTGAAATCACTTGATGATTATGAAAAAGGCGATATTCGTAGATAGGGACGGAACCCTGATAGTCGAACCGGCTGACGAGCAGATCGACTCCCTCGAGAAACTCGAGTTCGTGCCCGGCGCAATCTCCGGAATGAAGGCTCTCATGGGCCTCGGTTTTGAGATCGTTATGGCCTCCAACCAGGATGGTCTCGGCACGGAATCATATCCATGGGATACCTATAAGCCAGCTCACGATAAGATGCTTAAAACTCTTGCAGGTGAAGGAGTTGTGTTTGATGATGAACTTATCGACAGGAGTTTCCCTGAAGATAATGCCCCTACCCGCAAGCCGCGTACCGGAATGTTCGGCAAATACCTTGACGGCAGCTATGACATGGCGGCGTCCTTCGTCATCGGCGACCGCGAAACCGATATGCAGCTGGCGGAGAATCTCGGTGCCCGCGGACTCAGGCTCGGCGAGCTTTCGTGGGAGCAGATCGCGGAGGAGATCCGCAGCAGTGCCCGCAGCGCCACTGTCGCCCGCAAGACGGGAGAAACCGACATTTTCATAAATGTTGACCTTGACGGGAAGGGTGAATCCTGCATTGATTCGGGACTCAAGTTCCTCGACCATATGCTTGACCAGCTCGTTCACCACGGCGGTCTTGCCCTTACGGTGAAGTGCAAGGGCGACCTTGAGGTCGACGAGCACCACACGATGGAAGATATAGGTATTGCGCTTGGAGAGGCCGTGCGCGAAGCGCTCGGCGACAAGCGCGGCATAGAGCGCTACGGATTTGCGCTCCCTATGGACGAGAGCGCGGCGCTTGTACTGCTTGATTTCGGTGGCCGCAGCGATCTCGTCTGGGACGTGGAATTCACCCGTGAATACGTGGGAGACGTGCCTACGGAGATGTTCAAGCACTTCTTCAAGTCATTCTGCGACGCCGCGAAGTGCAACCTCCGCGTGGAGGCGAAGGGTGAGAACAACCACCATATCGCCGAGGCCGTTTTCAAGGCCTTCGCCCGTTCAATCAGGCAGGCCGCCCGCCGGAATGTTTTCAGTTATGAACTCCCATCCAGCAAAGGACTGTTATGATAGCTATAGTGGATTATGACGCAGGCAACATCAAGTCTGTGATGAACGCCCTGGAGCGTCTTGGCGTGGAATATGAGCTGACGGCCGATCCGGAGAGGATCAAGGCAGCGTCGAAGGTCATCCTTCCGGGCGTAGGAAACGCTGCGGAGGCGATGAAGAGCCTCAGGGACAAAGGGCTCGTCGAACTCCTCAAGGGCCTCAGGAAGCCCGTTCTCGGCATCTGCGTCGGAATGCAGATAATGTGCCGCCGCTCCGAGGAGGGCGACGCGCAGTGCATGGGCCTGTTCGACTGCGATGTCCGCAGGTTCACTCCCGAGCCGGACGTGAAGGTCCCCCATATGGGATGGAACGGCATCTCCAATCTTGAAAGCAAGCTTTTCAAGGGGCTGGACGAGGGCAGTTTCGTGTATTTCGTGCACTCATACTACCCGGGTCTCTGCACCGATACGATAGCCACCTGCCGTCACGGAAAGACACTTTTCAGCGCGGCACTCAAATATGAGAACTTCTATGGCACCCAGTTCCATCCCGAGAAGAGCGGTGGCGTGGGCGAGATGATCCTCAAAAACTTCGTCGCGCTATGATAGAGATAGTTCCTGCAATCGATATAATCGAAGGCCGCTGCGTCCGCCTTACCAAAGGTGACTATGCGGAGAAAAAGGTTTATGACGCCTCCCCTGTCGATATGGTGATGCAGTATGCCGACTGCGGCGTGAAGCGCATCCATATGGTTGACCTCGATGGCGCAAAGGCCTCACGTCCCGTCAATCTCCGCACGCTGGAAGCGTGTGCGGTAAAGTCGGGGCTGGAAATTGAATGGGGTGGCGGAATCGCGGATGCGGATGCGCTGAAGTCCATTTTCGATGCGGGTGCGACCCAGGCGATAGTAGGCAGCGTGGCTGCCCTGAAGCCTGAGCTCTTCCGCGAATGGCTTCTCCGCTTCGGTGCGGAGAAGATGCTTCTCGGCTCCGACGTGAAGGACGGTGCCGTCGCTGTGAAGGGATGGCAGGAGCAGACCGCCCTGACAATCTCTGAACAGATAGGATGGTTCCTGCCGGATGGCCTTAAATATGTCATCTGCACTGACATTTCCCGTGACGGGATGCTGCAGGGGCCGTCTTTCGAGCTCTACAGCAGGCTGCAGGAGGAATTCCCGCAGGTGGTGTTCACAGTGAGCGGAGGCATCAGCACAATGGACGACATAGTGCGTCTGAATGAACTGGGCCTGCCGAAGGTTATAGTCGGCAAGGCCATTTATGAGAAACGAATCAGTCTGGAGGATATAAGGAAATGGTCGCTAAGCGAATAATCCCCTGCCTTGACGTCAAGAACGGTCAGGTGGTCAAAGGTATAAACTTCGAAGGCCTCAGGGAGGTCGGCGACGCCGTCGAAATGGGTGTCCGCTACAGCCGTGAGGGCGCAGATGAACTGGTCTATCTTGACATCAGCGCCTCGAAGGAGGAGCGCGGCACGTTCACTGAACTTGTTGAGAAGATCGCACTGGGAATCAATATACCTTTCACCGTCGGCGGCGGCATATCGTCCCTCGACGACGCTTCCCGGCTGCTTGACGCAGGCGCCGACAAGGTGTCGGTCAACAGCGCGGCCATCGCCCGCCCCGAGCTCATCAGCGAGATTGCGGGCAAATATGGCAGCCAGTTCTGCGTGTGCGCCATCGATGCGAAATTCATCGACGGCCTGTGGCGCGTGACCACCCACGGCGGTTCCCGCCAGAGTTCACGCGAGCTGTTCGAGTGGGCCCGCGAGGCCCAGGAACGCGGCGCCGGCGAGATTCTCTTCACCTCTATGGACCACGACGGCACAAAGGCCGGATATGCCTGCGAGCAGTATGCGCAGCTGGCGGATATGCTGAGCATTCCCGTCATCGCCTCCGGCGGCGCCGGCTCGATTGCCCACATCGTGGATGTGCTGACGGCCGGTCGCGCCGATGCAGCCCTTGCCGCAAGCATCTTCCACTATAACGAGATATCCATCCCGGATCTCAAGAATGAACTTCGCAAAGCAAATGTAAATGTCAGATAACAATATGAAATTCAGTGATTTCAATCTCTCCAAGACAGGCGACGGCCTGTTGCCCGTAATCGTCCAGGACGCTACTACCCTGAAGGTCCTGATGCTTGGATACATGAATGAGGAAGCTTTCGACAAGAGCGTGGCCGAAGGCCGCGTGACCTTTTTCTCCCGCAGCAAGCAGCGGCTCTGGACCAAAGGTGAGACAAGCGGCAACTTCCTGAATATCGTGGAGATGTTCTCTGACTGCGATTCGGATACGCTTCTCATCAAGGCAAACCCTGTCGGCCCGACCTGTCACCGCGGCACCACCGCCTGCTTCGACACTCCCGAGGACGAGGGCTTCATCCGCACCCTGGCCGGCGTGATCAAAGGCCGCCACGAGCAGATGCCCGAGGGTTCCTATACCACGAAGCTCTTCATCAAGGGCCCCAAGGTAATAGGCAAGAAAGTCGGTGAGGAATGCACGGAATCAATCATAGAGGCCGTTTCAGGCAACCGTGAGCGCTTCATATACGAAGCCTCCGACCTCGTATATCATACTCTTGTTCTGATGGAGTCGATGGGCGTGTCCATCGCCGACCTCGAGTCCGAACTCAAGCTCCGGCATTCGTAAGCACCCTGCCACAGAATGGATTTTAGCGCTCTAGGATTCATTCTATGGCACCCCATAGGTAGTTTCCGCTTGTTTTGTGGACACAGAATGGATATTTGTACTCATATTTTCATTCTGTGGTATATTCGCACCTCCTGGCAGCATCTGATTTAGACGTTGTAAATATAGTGAGATTACAGCATACTGAATCTATCAATTTTATCTAAGATAGATACTTTGACATAGGCGTTCGACTTTCCATATGAGACCAACATCAGCGCTGATGAGATATTACCTTCCCGCCTATTTTATATTATTCTCACTGCGATCAAGTAGCTCCTGAACGTATTTGGAATGATTTCTTAAGTCGGGACGGCCATTGAATGTCCCGTCTCTCTCGACGAGAATATAGAACGGTATTCCGTCAACATTGAGATAGGACTTCAGGTCCTTCATTTGTTCTTTGCTGAGTCTATAATGGAGACCTCGTATAGTTTTGATATACTCCTGGTACTCAATTATTGGGGAAGACTCGTCGGCAATATATATCCATACTATATCGTTGCTGCTAAGAACATCATCCTTTAAAGGTTCGTTAATTGTAAGAGCAGACCGGCATGGTGAACACCAGGTGTTCCACAAATCTATCATTATGACCTTTCCATTATAAGGCTCGATAATCTGTTTGATCCACTCTTCAGGCCCTTGCCATTCCTGTACTGGAGAATATGAACTAGAAGCAAGTTTTTCCATAACTTCATTTTGTATGGAATGTATGGATTCTGTGAGGAATTTCCACTTGAAGCTATCTATGACATTAAAATCCTCCTCCGTCATTTCACCATTGCTCGCTTTCCCGAGATATGATTGAGCTTTCGATATTTCAGCGATTTCCGCATCATCAGGCAAGCAAAAGACATCAGGAATTGAAAATTGTGGATTAACAGTTTCCAGTATTGACTGATGTCGGTCTGAAGTCGCAATATATCTGATCACGGATGCTTCATAATTCTCCCTGCCCTTCATTATGTTGTGTCCAAAGCAATTAAGATCAATCATAACATCAATTGTCTCGCCTGGATTAACGATTCCATCAACGCCTGTTTGAGTCATCGAAAAACATACCTGATAAATGGCGGACCCTTTCAGTGGGAATGAAACTGTGGCGTCCCCTTTTGCATCAACTTGCATTTCCCCTGAAAATGAGCCAACGATGCCAATGATGGCATAGTCGATGTCTGATTTCATTCCAGTCTTATAATTCAACAAGTGAACATTTAGGGTAGATTCTCCGGAACTTTCATCAAACACCAACGGACCTGGTAAATCTTCCTGGTAATTTATTCTCCCATCCTGGGCCTCCCGAGCCGTTTGAGTCAAATCAACCCCAAAGAAGTCGAAGCATTCAACACCACTGAGAATATCAAAGTTTCTAGCTCGCTTAGGTATTGACTCGAATATAACAGAAAACTCTGCACTGCCACTATCATCAAAAACAATCTTTCCGTCGGGATTTAAACCAATGTTTCCTTTTGCTATATATTCTTTCTCTCCAATGCGAATCTTCCAATCAGTTCCCTCAATCTCGTAATTTGGGATGAAGTGTGAAGAAAACGATACGGTGGCCGCCGTGTCAGAAAGCTCGACTTTTGTAATATCTGAAAAATCGTATAATGAAGATTGAATGAACGGGAACGGGATTTCTTTGACGGTCTCGTGGAAAGAGCAAGAAGAAAGGACAAAAAACACCATAGAAACTATGGCAAAGCGAATAGTTGTTCTGAATTTGTTCATAAAATGAAATAAGTGGCAAGTTTGTCTTCGAGTTCCCTCGATCCTTCACACCTCTCAAGCATCTTCCCTTCAGGCGAAATAAGGATGAAGGTTGGAATAGCCGAGACTCCGAACTTTTGTACATCTTCATCTTTGGATGTAATGATGACAGGCCAGGTTATCGATTCACGTTCGATAGCTTCAAGACCATTTTGCACGTCCTTCTCCCAGCAGTTGACTCCGATAATCTTGAGGCCGGAGCCGGCATATTTCTGCCTTATGTCCTGAATGATAGGGATGGACTCGATGCATGCCCCGCACCAGGATGCCCAGAAATCCATCAGGATATAAGAAGTCCCGTCCATCAGTGAATATAGACTCAGAACCTGTTTTGAAATCATTGGAAAAATTTGTTAAGCATAATCTGCGAGAAGGCCAGTTGGACCATTGCCTCGGCCGTGTCCGCCAGATACTCGTAATCGATTGTGAGCCTTCTGAAGTTCTCAAGCCAGGCGAAGGAGCGTTCCACAATCCAGCGTTTCGGCAGGACCGGAAACTTGGACGGACATTCGTCAGGCCGAAGCACAACCTCCACTGTCCATCCGAATTTTTTCGCAACCCAGTCTCCGAGTGTTCCGCGATAACCGCCGTCAGCCAGTATCTTGACAAGACGTGGAAACTTGTGTTCAAGTCTCTCGATCACCTTCGGGGCACCCTTGCTGTCGTGAAGGTCAGCCTCATGGACGGCTATCGCCATAGGAAGTCCAAGTGTATCAACCACAATATGTTCCTTGCGTCCTTTGACCTTCTTGTTCCCGTCAATCCCCTTGCAGGAAGGGTCGGCATAATGGGAGGTTTTCACACTTCTGGAGTCAATTAAGCCCATACTTGGACTCTCTTCTCTGCCGACAAGTTTGCGGACAAGAGAATGGAGAGTATCCATGATGTCATCAAAAACGCCCTCAAGCTTCC